>DATENU010000021.1 GCA_035274845.1 Chthoniobacterales bacterium | reverse complement strand
CAATCGCCGTTAAGAAGAGCGCGCCGGCAAATGTGAGGCGCGTCATTGTGTAATCGAGAAAATCCGCCGTCGGCTTGCCAGGTCGAACGCCAGGAATGTATCCGCCGTATTTCTTGAGGTCGTCGGCGATCTGTGACGGTTGAAACTGCGTTGCAACCCAGAAATAACTGAAGAAGAAAATCATCGCCGCGAGAATGACATAATGCAGCCAGCCAGTGGCAAGCATGTCGGAAATGGTTTTGGCCGTCCGGCTGTTCTGGAAGGCTGTGCTCACAATCACGTTTGGGAAGAGGAGCAGCGCCCAGGCGAAAATAATCGGCATGACGCCCGCGTAATTCACCTTCAGCGGCATATACTGGGTTTGGCCGCCATACATCTTCCGGCCCACCACCCGCTTTGCGTATTGCACGGTAATTTTGCGGACGCCCTGCGTCACCGCGATGACCGCGGCAATCACAATAAACAGGAACGCCACCATCAGGACCAGGATGGCCGGATTGACCTGGCTGGCGCCCGTCTCCGCCGAGGGGACAAAGGTCTTCCAGGCCTGCGCCAAAGCCGCGGGCAGGCGCGCGACGATGCCGATGGTAATGATCAACGAAATACCGTTTCCAATCCCGCGCTCCGTGATTTGATCACCGAGCCACATCAAAAACAATGTGCCTGTGGTGAGAGATAAAACGGTCACAATCCGGAACATCAACCCAGGATCGTCCACGAGTGGAATTCCTATCTTCGCCATCGTCTCGGTAATTCCCGGGAGCATGGTCTGGTAGGACTCAGGATGCTGAAATGAGATGGCGAGCAAATAGGCCTGCACCAGGCAGAGCGCCACGGTCGCATACCGGGTGTATTGCATGATTTTCTGGCGCCCGCCGTCTTCCTTGGCCAACCGGCCAAGCTTTGGAATCACCGCCGTAAGCAGCTGCATCATGATCGACGCGCTGATGTAAGGCATGATGCCGAGCGAAAAGATCGCGCAGTTTTCCAAGGCCCCGCCACTGAACAAATTAAAGAGAGCCGCGACGTTACTCCCCGTTTTCTCGGTGAGGGAGGTGCGGAACCACTCCTGGATAACGGCCTGGTTTACCCCCGGCGTGGTGATCGCTGCACCCAAACGCACGATCACGATGACCGCGAGGGTAAACAGGATCCGCCGCCGCAGTTCCGGAATTTTGACCGTGTTGAGAAACGCCGAGACCATCGCCTAGGATTTGTTGATCAACCGCAAAACTAGCGCTTCCGCGTTGATTTCTTCTTCGCCGCGGCCTTGGCAGGCGCCTTTTTCTTGGCCGCGGGTTTCCTGCTGGTCTTCGCCTTCGGTTGGGCATCCGAAGCCTCTTCCGCTGGTTCCGCCGCCTGAGTTGGCTTGTGCTCGGCCCGAGACCCCTGGACCGGCTTTTCCCGCATGGTTACGGTGCCGCCAGCCTTCTCGATTTTCTCCCGGGCGGAAGCACTGATCTTGTCCGCCTCGATCGTGAGCGCGTGTTTCAATTCGCCGTCTCCCAAAATCTTGAGACCGGCTCCCTGGCCACGAATCACCTTCGATTCCCGGAGAAGCTGCTCGTTCACGACCGTGCCTTCCTTGAAAGAACTCAGGTCGCTGAGGTTAACGATCGAGTAATTCTTGTGAAAAGCAGCGTTGTTGAACCCGCGTTTCGGCAGTCGCCGAATCAGCGGCATCTGGCCGCCTTCAAATCCGAGACGCAGGCTGCCGCCGGAGCGCGCTTTCTGTCCCTTATGGCCCTTACCGCTCGTCTTGCCGTGGCCGGAGCTTTCTCCGCACCCGAGACGCTTGACCCGGTGCTTTGAGCCGGGCCGCGTTTGCATGTTGTGCAGCCGGATCATGATTGCTCAGTCTCCTTTTGCTCGTTCACCCGGATCCCGCGGGTCTTCAAAATTTCATCGCGCCGGCGCAGGGCGCGCAATGCTTCAATCGTAGCCTTGACCACATTGGAGTGATTGCTGGAGCCGAGTGACTTCGCGAGGACGTCGCGGATTCCCACCGCCTCGACCACCGCGCGGACTCCGCCGCCGGCGATCACGCCCGTTCCCGGGGAAGCCGGACGCAGCAACACTCGCCCACCACCAAATTCGCCAATGGTTTCGTGCGGAATGGTGTTTTCGTGGAGCGACATTTTCTCCATCGATTTGCGGGCCGCTTCGGAAGCTTTCCGGATCGCCTCCGCGACCTCGTTCGCTTTTCCGAATCCGACGCCCACCTGGCCATCATGGTCGCCCGCGACGATAAGGGCGCTGAAGCTGAAACGCCGGCCGCCTTTAACGACCTTCGCGCAACGATTGATGAAGACCACCTTCTCGGTCGTGTCCCCTCTCGCTGCTGAACTTTTGTCTGTGTGGCGTTCCTGCCGTCGTCCGCCGCCGCTGTGTGGTTGTGCCATGGTATTCTAGAATTTCAATCCGCCTTCGCGGGCCGCGTCCGCCAGGGCTTTCACCTTGCCGTGATAAATGTGGCCGCCGCGGTCGAAGACGACGTTCTCGACTTTCTTCGAGATCAAACGCTCCGCGATCGCCTTGCCCACCAGCTCGGCGGAAGCGCGATTCGCCCCGCCCTTCGACTTGCCGATGATTTTCTCTTCGGTCGTTGCCGCCGAGACGAGGGTTTTGCCTGCGTCATCGTCGATGACCTGCGCATAGACATGCTTGCCGGAAAAATGCACCGCCAGGCGCGGCCGTTCCGCCGTCCCACTCACGCGTTTCCGAATCCGCTTGTGGATCCGGGTCCGGGTAATTTTACGATCGAGCAGCGCCATAACTATTGAACGGTTTTGCCTTCCTTCCGGCGGATCACTTCGCCAGCGTAGCGCACGCCTTTGCCTTTGTAAGGCTCCGGTGGGTAATAGCGCCGAATGTCCGCCGCGACCTGGCCGACCAACTTTTTGTCGATCCCCGTGATCGCGATCTTCGTGGCGTCAGTCACGGTGATTTTAATATCTTTCGGAATGGGAAACAAAATCGGGTGCGATTTCCCCAGGCTCAGGTTTAGAACCGCGCCCTGGACGGCCGCCTTAAAGCCGACGCCTTCGATTTCGAGGTTCTTGGCAAATCCCTCGCTCACTCCATGCACCATGTTGTTCACCAGGCTTCGGGAAAGACCGTGCAACGCCTTTACGCTCCGCGTCTCCGCGTCGCGCACGAGCGAAACCCGATTATCCTGCACGCTCGCCTTGATCTCGCGCGGCAAAGTCCATTGCAGCTTCCCTTTCGGTCCTTCCACGGCGACGGAGCCATCGTTGCCGATGTTCACCTTCACCTTGGCGGGAATCTCGACTGCTTTATTTCCAATCCGTGACATAACAAATTGCGCCGCTTACCAGACGTAGGCCAGCAGCTCGCCCCCCACGTTTTGCTTTTTGGCTTCCCGTCCGGAAAGGATCCCGCGCGGGGTAGAAAGAATCGAAACGCCCATTCCGCCGAGAACGCGCGGGATGTCCTGCGCCCCCACGTAACGGCGCAAGCCGGGCCGGCTCACGCGTTTCAGGCCGGTGATCGCGCTGGCGCGGTTGGCGATCTTGTTCGTAATCTTGATCCGGGGATGCGCCCCCTCGGTGTCCACCACGTAATCGGTGATGTACCCTTCATCCTTCAAAATGCGCACGATCTCCGCCTTGATTTTCGAGTACGGAACAAACATCTCGGATTTCTGCGCGTTGGCGGCATTGCGCACGCGCGCGAGAAGGTCAGCGATAGGATCTGTAACTGTGCTCATTTGGATTCGGTGGCTGGCGCGGCGGCGGGTTCCCCGGCGGAGGAAGTCGCCGTGGCGACCTTCTTGGCCCGGTCGCTGAACGGCATTCCCATTTCGCTCAGGAGCGACTTGGCCTCTTCGTTCGTCCGCGCCGTGGTGACGATGGTAACATCAAATCCGATGTTGCGCTTGATTTTATCGAGCTCGACCTCCGGAAAGATGGCCTGGTCGGAAACGCCCAGCGTATAGTTCCCATGTCCGTCAAACCCCTTGGGTGAGACTCCCCGGAAATCCCGGATCCGCGGCAGCGACGCCTTGATCAGGCGCTCGAGGAATTCATACATGTGCTCGCCCCGCAAAGTAACCTTGGCGCCAATCGCCTGGGCCTGGCGCAACTTGAAGTTCGCGATGCTCTTTTTCGCCCGCGTCTCCGCCGGCTTTTGCCCGCTGATCAGCGCCAGCTCCGCCTTCGCATCTTCGAGGGCCTGCTTTACGTCCGACTGCGAGCCGACCGACGTGTTGATCACGACCTTCTCCACCTTCGGGACTTGGTGCGGGTTCTTGTAACCATGCGTCTTCTGTAACGCCGGCATCACCCGGTTCTTGTAGTGCTCGTAAAATTCGTTCTTCACTGCCTATTCCTCTTTCGCTTCCTTGTTCTTGGAAGCTTTGCTCTTGGCCGGCTTCTCCTTCGTCGTTTTCTTCTTCGACTCCTTGCCTTTGCCTGCCGCCCGCTCCCCGCGCTCCAAAACCCTCACATTTGAAATGTGAATCGGGCCCTCGCGCTCAGCGATCTTCCCCTGGGGATTGTCCTGCGACTTCTTGAGATGCTTCTTGATCATCCGCACCCCTTCGATGAGCACGCGCTGTTTGCGCGCAATCACTTCGAGGACCTTCCCGGAGGAACCTTTGAAGTTCCCCGAAATGACCTCGACGTTGTCGCCTTTTCGGACGTGCAGTTTGATGCGGTTCATAAAATGGGAGGATAGGCTTCCAGCCTGTCTCGGCCGACAAGCATCCTGCTTGTCGATACGGCGACGAAAGCAACAGGCTGGCAGCCTGTCGCCCGAGTCAGGCAAGATGCCTGACTTCCGTTGTTCATTCCTGCCTTGCCAATCATAACACCTCCGGAGCGAGCGAGACAATTTTCATGAAATTGCGCTCCCGCAATTCGCGCGCGACCGGCCCGAAAATACGGGTGCCGCGCGGATTCAAATCTTTGTCGATCACGACGATCGCGTTGTTATCGAAGCGCAAAACCGAGCCGTCATTGCGTTTGATCGGCTGCTTGGTCCGGACGACGACCGCCCGAATTACTTCGCCCTTCTTCACCGTGCCGGTCGCACTCGCTTCCTTCACGTTGGCCACAATGACGTCACCAATGCTGGCTGATTGCGAGGTCCCCTTGCCGATCACGCCAATCATCGTCGCCATGCGTGCGCCGCTGTTGTCCGCCACATCAAGTCTGGATCGTAGGTAAACCATAAAAATCTTTTGCCTCGTTACTTCTGCACTACTTCGACTAGGCGCCACCGCTTCAACTTGCTCAGCGGGCGCGTTTCCATGATCCGGACCGTATCTCCGGCCTTGGCTTTGTTCTCCTCGTCGTGGGCGTAAAACTTCTTCATTTGTTTAACGATCTTGCCGAACTTTGCGTGCGGCACCCGCGTCACCGTCCTGACGACGATCGTCTTGTTCATTCCGCTCGAAATGACTTCGCCGGTGCGCGTCTTCCGCGTCCCGCGCGCGTCCGCACTCGAATCTGCCGTCGTCTTGTCCTGATTTTCCTCGGCCATAATGCTATTTCTTCTCCGGCTTTGTCACCTCTGCCTTGGCCGCGCGCTGTGCGAGAACCGTTTCAATCCGAGCCACATCCCGGCGCAGGAGCCGCAACCGGCTTGGCTGTTCGAGCTGTCCGCTTTGCTGCTGCAGGCGCAGGTGCAAACTCTCCTGGCGCATGTCGCGCTTCTTGGTCTGCAACTCGTCGGTGCTCATTTCTGCAACTTCTTTGAATTTCATAATCCGTTAGGCTGCGGCCACATGGTGCCGGGTCAGGAACTTCGTCCGGACTGGCAATTTATCCGCGGCGAGCCGGAGCGATTCGCGGGCGACCGATTCCGTGACGCCATCCAGCTCAAACAAAATGTTGCCCGGCCTGACCGTCGCCACCCAATACTCCGGCTGGCCTTTTCCCTTACCCATTCGGGTTTCCGGCGGACGCGAAGTGACCGATTTGTCCGGGAAAATCCGGATCCACAGTTTGCCTTTGCGCTTCATGCTGCGGGTCAGCGCCACCCGGGCTGCCTCGATCTGCGTATTGGTGATCCAGGCGCGTTCGAGGGTCTGCAAACCGAATTCGCCGAAATCAATTCTCAGATTACGCGAAGCGGTCCCCTTGCGGCTTCCCCGCTGGGTCTTCCGGTACTTCACGCGTTTGGGCATTAAGGCCATGGCGATATTTCCTTCGTAAAATTCTTAAGCTTCAACGGGCTCAGGCGGCGGCGGAAGAGCTGGCGCCGCGGCTTCGGCAGGCGCTTCTTCTTTCTTACACAACCAGCATTTCACTCCGATTTTGCCGTAAACGGTATTGGCCTCGGCAAAGCCGTAGTCGATCGGCGTCCGAAGGGTGTGCAGGGGAACTTTCCCTTCGCGATACCATTCCGACCGTGAAATCTCCGCTCCATTCAAGCGTCCCGAGCTGCGCAGGCGAATGCCCTGCGCTCCGAAATCCATCGCTACCTGCACCGCTTTCTTCATGGCCCGCCGATAAGCAATCCGGCGCTCAATCTGGAGTGCGACGTTTTCCGCCACGAGCTGCGCATCGAGCTCCGGCGTCTTGATTTCCTGGATGTCGATCTTGATTTGTTTCCCCTGCGCCATCTTCGAAATCTCTTCGGTCATCTTCTCGATCTCGGCTCCTTTGCGGCCGATCACGATGCCGGGGCGCGCGGTGTAAATGGTCACGCGAATGCTGTTCCAGGCGCGTTCGATCACGATCTTCGAAACCGCGGCAAACTGGAGCTTTTTCTTTACGTAGTCGCGAATCTTCAGGTCGCTGTGCAAAAAGTCCGGCATTTCCTGGGGCGAGGCGTACCACTTCGAACGCCAATCGCGATTCACCGCGAGACGAAACCCAACTGGGTTAACTTTTTGTCCCATAAATTACTCCTTCGCCTCCGACTGCTCGGACTTCTCTGGCTCAGCCTTCTTGGATTCCTTCGTATCCTTCGTATCCTTCGCGCCCTTTGTGTGAGTCTGCTTCTTCTTCGACCCACCGGCCTTCTTCCCGCCCTTCTTTTTGTCGCGGGTTTTGATTTCAATCTCGTCCGTCAAAATGATCCGGATATGGCTGCTGCGTTTTAGGATTCGGCTGCCGCTTCCCCGGGCGCGCGCCATCATTCGCTTCATTGTCGGGCCCTCTCCTACCGTCGCTTCCTTCACGACCAATCCATCCACCCGCAGGTTTGCGTTGTTCTCGGCGTTGGCGACCGCGCTCTTCAGCGTTTTCGCGATCAGGTGCGCAGCCTTCTTCGGGCTGAACGCCACCAGGTCCAGGGCCGCCGAAACCGGCAGACCCTGAATCGCACGGGTGACTTCGCGCACCTTAAACGCCGAAATCTTCGCGTACCGATATGTCGATCTAACTTGCATTTATTTTAAAGTTACGTTCTTGCGAGCGTCCGCCTGGAGGCGATCGCCCACTCTTATTTTCTCTTTTTCAGAACCCATTTCTTGAATCACCGCGCCGCAAATCCGCTGCCGCACGTCCACTACTCGCAACGTCGCAATCAACTTTTCCCCGCGCATCACCCGCATCGGCATTCCCGTCTTCACGCCCTGCTTTTCCCCGATGTTGCCGACCACCAGCGACCATTCTTCCTTTAGGCTGATCACGCTGCCGTCCATCAACGTTCCCGTTTCCGCCGGCGCATTCTGTATTTTCGCAACCAGCTCGTTCGTCCGGCGCAATTCCGCTTCGACTTCCATCCGCGCCCCGGCGTCACCCCCACTCGAGGTTTTCAGCAGATGCAGAATCGCCTCGCTCAGGCGCAAACTCTGATCCCGATATTGCTCGCGTTCCTTTTGCGATAGGTGCAGGTCCGAGACCGCGGTCAGGAGCCGTTGCTCCAGCTTCGCCCGGTCCTTGTCCGCTGCTTCGAGTCCCAGCGCTTCCATGCGCAACTGGAGATCCGTGTATTTCCGGCGAAAAACTTCCGCCTGCACATTCGATTCCGCCAGACTGTCCGTTAATGTCGTGACCGTCTCGCGGGCAAGCGACAATTCCCTCCGCAGCGCTTCGTTTTGGGAAAGCAAATCCGCGGCGGTCACCTTCGTGTCCGCATTTTCAATCTTGGATTCTGTCAAAGAACTGTTCTCTGCTGCCAGCAGCAGAGAAGTTGAGAGTAAATAGTTGAGAGTGGAGAGCCGCACTTTCCCGGCTCGCCGCCTTCCAACAAATCGTCTCTCAACACTCAACTAAAAACTCTCAACTACTTCGTCACCTTCGCCGTGTGCGAACCGTGTTTCTTAAAGACTCGCGTCGGCGAAAATTCACCGAGCTTGTGACCCACCATGTTCTCCGTCACAAACACGGAGATAAAAGTTTTGCCGTTGTGCACCATAAAGGTATGGCCAACGAAATCGGGCGTCACCATCGAGCGACGCGCCCAGGTTTTTACCGGCTTCTTGATGCCCGACGTATTCATCTTGTCGATCTTCTCGAGAAGATGCGGCGCCACGAACGGTCCTTTTTTCAGTGATCTGGCCATATCCTAAAATTATTTCTTCCGGCGGTCCTGCATGATGAAACGGTCGCTCGGTTTGTGTTTCGCCCGGGTCTTAAATCCTTTCGCCAGCTGTCCCCACGGACTGACTGGATGATGCCGTCCGCCGCCACCCTTCGATTTACCCTGGCCGCCGCCCATCGGGTGATCGATCGGGTTCATGACCATGCCGCGGACATGCGGGCGCCGTCCCTGCCAGCGGGTCCGCCCAGCCTTGCCGCTGGAGACGTTCATGTGATCGACGTTGCCAACCTGGCCGATCGTCGCGAAACAGGTCTCGTGAATCCGGCGAATCTCGCCTGAAGGGAGTTTGACCAGCGCATAGCCGGCTTCGCGGTTGCTGAGCGTGGCCTGCTGCCCGGCGCTCCGGGCAATCTGCCCACCGCGGCCCGGCGCAATTTCAATGTTGTGAATATTCGCGCCGAGGGGAATGACGCTGAGCGGCAAAGCATTTCCGAGATCGGGCGCGGCGTCATTTCCCGACATCACGCTTGCGCCGACGGTCAGTCCGTCCGGAGCCAGGATGTAACTCATCTCGCCGTCCGCGTATTTGAGAAGAGCAATCCGCGCCGTACGATTCGGGTCGTATTCGATCGCCGTCACTTCGGCCGCGACACCGTGCTTGCGTCGTCTGAAATCGATCTTCCGGTACTTCTGCTTGTGGCCGCCACCGATATGACGCGCCGTCAGCCGGCCGTTATTGTTCCGGCCGCCGCTTCTTTTTTTTACCTCGATGAGGCTCTTATGCGGCTTCGATTTGGTGATCTCAGTGAAAGCCGGAAGCGACTTGAACCGAAGCGTGGGAGTAAGCGGACGAAAACTTTTGAGAGCCATAACGGTTAGACGAGATCGATCTTCTCGCCTTCCTTGAGCGTTACGATTGCCTTTTTCCAATGCGCCTTGCGGCCGAAATCAGCCCGGCGTTCGCGCTTCTTTTTCCCGGCATAATTGCAGGTGTTCACCGCCACGACCTTCTTGTTGAAAAGGCGCTCGATCGCCTGCTTGATCTGGATCTTGTTCGCCCGCGGCGAGACCCGGAAAACGTATTTGTTTTGCTTCTCGCTCAGGAGCGAAGCCTTTTCCGTCAGCTGAACGGTCTGGATGAAATCGTATGGTTCGTTCATTCGCGGTTCATCCTTTCGGCCAAATGCTCCAACGCTGCCGGCGTGATCAAAATCTTGTCGAAGGCGAGCAATTGCTCCGCATTCACATTAGCGGCCGTCGCGAGCAGGACGGGCTTCACGTTCCGGGCGGAGCGATAGGTGTTCTCATCGAATGAATCCGAGAGCACCAGGACTTTCCGGGCGTCCGTCTGCTTCTTTACCAGGGCGACGAACGATTTCGTCTTCGGATCGGTAACCCCGAATTTATCGACGGTCAGCACATCTCCGGCTTTGATCCGCTCGCTCAATGCCTTTTGAAACGCGAGGCGGCGCAAGGTCTTCGAAGTCTTCTTTGAGTAATCGCGAGGATGCGGTCCAAAGACCACGCCACCTCCGCGCCAGACGGGCGACGACTTATAGCCCGCCCGCGCCCGGCCGGTGCCTTTCTGCCGCCAGGGTTTTGCGCCGGAAAGATTAACCGTCGCTTTCGTCTTGGTGCTCGCAGTGCCGGATCGGCGCGCCGCCCGCATGGCCACGACCACGTCGTGCAACGCCTGGGTTCCGCGACCGGTCTCGATTAATTCGATCTTGGCTTCCTTCGCCGCCTCCGCCGTTAAAACCTTTGCGCTCATTATTTCTTAGCGCCTTCCGCCGCTGGTTTCTTAATCGCCGGCCGGATCACGACATAACTGCCGTTCGATCCCGGGACCGCGCCGCTAATCAAAATCACTTTCTCGTTTTCGCGCACCTGCATCACCTGCAGGTTTTGCACGGTCACGCGCTCGTCGCCCATGTGACCAGGCATGCCCATGTTTTTCCAAATGCGACCCGGGGTAGAACGATTGCCGACGGCGCCGTTGCGCCGATGGGTCTTCGAGCCATGCGCCGCGCCCTGACCCTGGAAATTGTGCTTCTTCATGACGCCCTGGAAGCCCTTGCCCTTCGAGCGGCCAATGACGTCCACCCAGTCGCCTGGTTGAAACTGCGTCACGCTCAAATTGATCTCGCCTTCCGGCGCATCCGCTTCGAGGCGAAATTCGCGCATCAATTTCTTCGGCTCGGCGCCGGCTGCCTTGAATTCGCCGAGTAATGCCTTCGTGACGCGCGACTCTTTTTGCGCGCCAAACCCAACTTTCACGGCGGAATAACCGTCGTTCTCCGCCGTAACCCGGCGCAAAAGCACGTTATCGCCCGCCGCGATCACGGTCACCGGACGCATCCGACCATTCGCGTCGTAAACGCTGGTCATGCCGATTTTTTGTCCTAGTAAACCGATGCTCATGATCGTGGGCTTGCAAATTTGTTAAAAATAGACCGCTAAATTTTGATGGTGATGTCCACGCCCGCCGGCAGGTTCAGTTTCTTGAGCTCGTCGACCGTTTTCGCGGTCGGCTCGATGATGTCGAGCAGGCGTTTGTGCGTGCGGATTTCAAATTGATCCATCGACTTTTTGTCGACGTGCGGGGAACGGTTCACCGTGAATTTCTCGATCAGCGTCGGCAGTGGGATCGGTCCCGCCACCCGGGCGCCCGTGCGCTTGGCGGTCTCGACGATGTCGATCGCGGATTGATCGAGCATCCGGTGATCGAACGCCTTCAAACGAATGCGAATGCGCTGGCCGTTCGTCATTTCGTCTCCTTCTGGTCAAGGATCGCGCTGACGAGGTTCGTCGGCACCTGCTCGAAGTGCGACGGCTCCATCGAATAACTGGATCGGCCTTTCGACAGCGAACGGATCGCGGTCGCGTAACCGAACATTTCCGCGAGAGGCGCTTCGGCGTTCACAATGGTCAGGTTACCGCGCGCTTCGATGCTGTTGACCTTCGCGCGACGGCGATTCAAATCCCCGATGATGTCGCCCTGATATTCTTCCGGGGTCGAGTTCTCGACCTTCATGATTGGCTCGAGCAGGATCGGCTTCGCCTTCTTGAAAGCGTCTTTGACCGCGAAAATTGCCGCGAGCTTGAACGCCATTTCGTTCGAGTCGACGTCGTGAGATGAGCCGTCGACGATATCGACGTGGGCATCAATGACCTGGTAGCCGCCCACGACGCCATTCAGCATCGCTTCTTCGATGCCTTTCTTGCAGGCGCCGATGTATTCCTTCGGAATATTTCCGCCGACCACTTTGTTGTCTATGGTGATCCCTTTGCCGCGCTCGTTCGGATGAACTTTGATGATCACGTGGCCGTATTGACCGCGGCCACCTGATTGCTTGATCAATTTTCCTTCGCCGTCGGCGTTCGCCGTGATCGTTTCGCGATACGCGATCTGCGGCTTGCCCGCGTTCGCGTCGACCTTGAACTCGCGGAACATGCGGTCGCGAATGATTTCGAGGTGAAGCTCGCCCATGCCCGCGATAATCGTCTGGCCAGTGTCCTCGTGCGTGAAAACGCGGAAAGTCGGGTCTTCCTCGGCGAGGCGCTGGAGCGCGGTCGCCATTTTCTCCTGGTCCTGCTTTGTCTTCGGCTCAATCGCCATGGAGATAACCGGCTCCGGAAACGAGGGCGGCTCGAGCAGAATCGGGTGGTCCTCATCGCAAAGCGTGTCACCGGTGGTGATGTTCTTAATGCCGACGATGGCGGCGATGTCGCCCGAGTAACAGGTCTCGATGTCTTCGCGCTTGTCCGCCTGGATCTGGATCAACCGCGAAATGCGTTCGCGCTTATTCGTGCGCGGGTTGTAAACCGTGTCGCCCTTCGAAAGCGTGCCGGAATAAACCCGGAAGAAAACGAGTTTGCCGACGAATGGGTCACTCCAAAGCTTGAAGGCGAGCGAACAGAAAGTGCCGTTGTCATCCGTCGCCGCTTCCATCGCTTCGTGCGTGTCCGGCTCCATGCCTTTCGCAGGCGGAATATCGAGCGGGCCCGGGAGATAATCGATGACCGCGTCGACGAGATATTGGACGCCCTTATTCTTGAAAGCGCTTCCGCCCACGACCGGCACGAACTTGTTCGCGATAGTTTGGCGGCGAATGCCCGCTTTCAGCATCTCGGGCGTAATCTCGCGCTCTTCGAGAACGGCTTCCGCAACTTCGTCGTCGATATTCGAGATTTGCTCGACCAGATCGGCGTAGGCTTTCTCGACAACATCTTTCTGGTCGGCCGGGACGTCGGTCACTTCGTAGGTCGAGCCCATGACGTCGTTGTCCAAATACAGGACGGCCTTGCGGTTAACGACGTCGAGCTGGCCCTTCAGATAATCTTCTTTGCCGAGGGGAATCAGGATCGGCCAGGCGTTCGCGGCCAGCTTGTCCCGCATGCTCTTGATCGACATGACGAAGTCCGCGCCGACGCGATCCATCTTGTTGATGAACGCAATCCGCGGGACACCGTACTTGTTCGCCTGGCGCCAAACCGTTTCCGACTGCGGCTGCACCCCGGCCACCGCATCGAACACCGCGATCGCGCCGTCCAGCACGCGGAGGGAACGCTCGACTTCGGCCGTGAAATCCACGTGGCCGGGCGTGTCGATGATGTTCACCCGCATCTTGATGCCTTCAAAAGTCTTATAGACGCCTTCCTCTTTCTTCTGCATCCAGGCGCAGGTCGTGGCGGCGGAAGTAATCGTGATCCCGCGCTCGCGTTCCTGCTCCATCCAGTCCGTCACGGTAGTGCCTTCGTGCACTTCACCGATCTTGTGGATCATGCCGGTATAAAAAAGAATGCGTTCCGTCAGCGTCGTCTTTCCGGCGTCAATGTGGGCCGCAATGCCGATGTTTCGCGTCCGTTCGAGCGGAAACTTGCGATTGGCCGAATTGGGATTCTTCGTCGTCACGGGTTTTTCTAGAGTCGCAGTAGCCATCGAAAATCCTTACCAGCGGAAATGAGCAAAGGCGCGGTTGGCCTGCGCCATCTTGTGAGTGTCGTCGCGCTTCTTGATCGCGTTGCCCTGGCCGGACGCGGCGTCTTTCAATTCAGCGGCGAGCGCGTCAGCCATGGTCATGCCGCGGCGGCCGTCCGCGTATTGGACGATCCAGCGCATGGCGAGAGAAATTTGGCGGGCCGGGGTTACTTCCATCGGCACCTGATAAGTGGCGCCACCGACGCGGCGCGACTTTACTTCGAGGCGCGGCCGAACATTTTCCAGCGCCTTGTTGACGATCTCGAGCGGATCAACCGCGTCCGAACCTTCGCGGGACTTATCGATCGCGGTGTAAACAATCCGTTCCGCGAGCGACTTCTTGCCCCGCTTCATCACGGTGGAAATAAGGCGGGCGACGGCCGGACTCCCATAACGCGAGTCGAGCTTCTCCTCCTTTTTGTAAACTTTCCGCCGGCGAGACATGTGATTCGGTTTCCGTACTTTTTAGGGGGCTAAATTATTTCTTGGGTTTGGCTTCCTTGGCCGCTGCATCGCCCGCGGCTTTTGGACGTTTCGCGCCGTATTTCGAACGGCTGCGACGGCGTCCATCCACCCCGAGGCTATCGAGCGTTCCCCGCACAATGTGGTAACGCACGCCCGGCAAATCCTTCACGCGTCCGCCTCGCACGAGCACGATCGAGTGCTCCTGGAGATTGTGTCCTTCGCCGGGTATGTAGGCAATCACTTCCTGGCCATTCGTCAACCGCACTTTCGCCACTTTCCGCAGGGCAGAATTCGGCTTCTTCGGTGTGCGGGTCATGACCTGCGTGCACACCCCGCGGCGCTGCGGACAATTCTTCAGGGCCGGTGATTTGGATTTCACCGAGACCTTCTTTCGTCCCTTGCGAATAAGCTGATTGATTGTTGGCATTTCGTTAAATTAAAAGCCGCCCGATCTTCAAATCCGGGCGACAAAAAAACCGCACAGGCCGGCGCGCTCACTTCCCACGCTCTTCCCACGCACCTGATGCGGAGAGCGGGCAATATAGGAACGAATCCAAGGCCCGCAACAATATTTTCAGAGGTTTTTCAGGGAAATGTTGGAAAGCGAAATTTGGCTTGTTTTCCGCGAAACTTTCTCTAATTTCTGTCTAGACAGAAAAGACCGAACACGATGAAAGACCTGCCGCCCGTTGCTCAAAAATTCATCCTCCACTGGGGAGAGATGGGCACCCGCTGGGGCATCAATCGCACCGTCGCCCAGGTCCACGCCCTTCTCTTCCTCTCCGAGACGCCGCTCCCGGCCGACGAGATTGCGAAAACCCTGGGCGTCGCCCGCTCCAACATCAGCACCAGCCTGCGCGAGCTTCAGAACTGGGGCATCGTCCGGATCGTTCACGTCATCGGCGATCGCCGCGATCACTTTGAATCGATGAAGGATGTTTTCGCCATGTTCCGGGTCATCGCCCGCGAGAGGAAGAAGCGGGAGATCGAACCGACCCTGCGGGTGTTGCGCGATTGCATCGCGGAATCGGGCAAACCGAAGGCCGCGTCTCCGCACACCCGGGAGCGGCTGAGTGACCTGGTGAATTTCTTCGAGATCGCCACGAATGCCTATGAGCAAATGGAAAAGCTGCCGACCCCGGCGGTTTTGAAACTGGCGAAGCTTGGCGACAAAGCCTTCAAACTTCTGGGAGTGGGAGCGGCGGCCTAAAAAAATTTATCCAATGATTTCTGAGCTGACAGAAACAACAGAACGTGCGGAATTCATTCCCTTCTGCGGCTGGATCTTTTTCGACGAGGATTGCAGCTTCTGCCGCGACCTCGTCCTGCGTTTCGAACCGGTATATGCGAAGCGCGGATTCCATTTCGAACCACTCCAGCGCGAATGGGTTCGGGATCGACTCAATCTCACCGCAGCACAGGCGCTGGAGGAAATGCGCGTCCTGACCGCCGACGGCTGCGTCTTTGGCGGCGCCGATGCCGTCGTCTTTCTCGCCCGCCAGCTTTGGTGGGCAACACCTTTCGCGTGGCTTGCCCGAGTCGGATTCATTCACGCCTTGCTCGATCGCTCCTACCGCTGGGTTGCCGCTCATCGCACCTGCGCGATCAACCGGGCTCCAACGCCATCGATCCCGGCGCGAACTCGCTGGCTCGCTCTGCTCCTCCTTCCCCTCCTTGCTCTCGGCGCCAAACCATTCGTCTCGGCTTGGGTGTTCATGTGGGCGATGGCTTTCGCCATTTTTCTCGGGTGCAAATGGCTCACGCTCGGCATCGCCGTCGATCGCGCCGCCCGAGTTTGCCCGTTCCGTGCCGCCGCCTTTCTTTTGGCGTGGCCGGGAATGGACGCGATGCGTTTTCTCTCCCCCAATCTGGCCCCAGCCGTTCGTCGCTCAGCTCTGCTCAAGAATACTGTTCTGGCCACGGTCCGCATTCTGATCGGGGCGATCCTCCTTTTTGCTATCGCGCGCCGCAGGAGCGATCCGATCGTCGCCGGCTGGATCGGAATGGCCGGGATGGTTCTGATTCTGCACTTCGGCTTGTTCGCGCTCCTCAGCGCGGGCTGGCGCGCGCTACGGGTGGACGCCGCGCCGATCATGGATTCGCCGTTGCGCTCCACATCAATCGCGGAGTTCTGGGGCCGTCGCTGGAACGGCGCGTTCAACGATCTCGCGCTCGGGCTGGTTTTCCGGCCGGCGGCGCGTCGGGTCGGCGTCTTCGGCGCAACGCTGCTGGCCTTCGGCGTTTCCGGACTCATTCACGAACTGGTGATCTCGCTGCCGGCCGGAGCAGGCTACGGATTACCAACCGGTTATTTCCTGCTTCAGGGGCTGGCCGTCATCGCTCAACGGAAGGCGGTAGTCTTGCGCGGCGCTGTTTCCGGCTGGTTTTTTACGATCCTGATCGTCGCCGGGCCGGCCTACTGGCTTTTTCATCCGCCATTCGTCAATCGGGTGGTCCACCCTTTCATGCAAGCCATCGGAGCTTTATGAAATCGCTTCTGATCCTGGGCGGCTTGTTACACTTCGTGATTCTGATCGCGAGTGCGCTGACACCGCGCCTGCTCGACTGGCGCGGGAATCTCGCGGCGCTCCATCCGTTTCTCCGCCGTCTCTTTTGGGTTTACGGCGCTTTCATCGTCCTGGTGATAATCTCCTTCGGGACGCTGACCCTTCTTAGAGCGGACGAACTCGCCTCGACTGCTCCCCTCGCCCGGACGGTTTGCGCGATGATCGCGATTTTCTGGCTGGCGCGTCTGGCCGTGCAGTTCTTCGTCTTCGACGCACGACCGTTTCTTACCTCGGCATTTCGGCGCATCGGCTATCACGGACTGACATCTCTCTTCAGCGCGCTTGTCTTTATTTACGGCGCTGCAGCCCTCAACCTCCATCCGCTATGAAACGAATCATTCTCGCCGGCGGCAGCGGTTTCGTGGGCAGCGCTCTTGTGCCAGCCTTGCGAACCAAAGGCTACCAACCAGTCGTGCTCGGACGCGGTTTGACGGACCTGCAATGGGATGGCCGAACGCTAGGCCCCTGGGCGAGCGCGCTTGAGGGCGCCGAAGCTGTCATCAATCTCACCGGCAAGAACATCAATTGCCGCCACACCGAGGAGAATCGACGGGAGATATTACAGTCGCGCGTCCATTCGGTCCTGGCCCTCGGCGAGGCGATAAGGCGATGCGCGGTGCCGCCGACGACTTTTGTGCAGGCCAGCGGCATCGGCTATTACGGCGAAACCGGCGACCGCGTGGCCGATGAAGATTCCCCGCCGGGCGACGACTTTCCGGCGGAAGTCTGCCGGAAATGGGAAGGCGCCTTCTACGAGCTGGAGCTGGCGACGACGCGAAAAGTTGTTCTGCGCCTGGGCGTCGTCTTGGGTCGCGATGGAGGAGCGCTGCCGATGTTGGAAAAACTGACCCGCTGGTTCCTGGGCGGCGCGGTCGGCGATGGCAGGCAGTTCATGAGCTGGATTCACCTGGCGGATATCGTGCGGATGTTCGTATCGGCGATCGAGCAGCGGGAATTGAGCGGCGATTTCAACGCGTGCTCGCCCGAGCCCGTGACGAATGCCGAATTCATGCGGGCACTGCGTCACGCGTTGCACCGCCCCTGGAGCCCGCCCGTTCCCGCGCCATTCGCGCGAGCCGGGGCGTGGGTCATGGGAACCGACGGCGACCTCGCCCTGACCAGTTGCCGCTGTATGCCGCGGCGATTCCTCGACCACGGATTTGATTTTCAATTCCCAAACCTCCGCGATGCCTTCGCGGACCTCTATCCAAAACAATGAAACTCGAACTCCTCCTCCGCCTGGCCGCGCTCGCCCAACTCGGCGTCGTCTTCCTAAACCTGTTCCT
The DNA here is from genome assembly GCA_035274845.1 of Chthoniobacterales bacterium. NCBI lineage: Bacteria > Pseudomonadati > Verrucomicrobiota > Spartobacteria > Chthoniobacterales > Chthoniobacterales bacterium. The sequence continues at coordinate 229,393 of DATENU010000021.1, read as the reverse complement.
GATTCGAATCATGAAATGGCGCCCGGACCTCGACGCGATGCCGCTCCTTCTCCGCGAGGTGTTCCAGATTCACGTCTATTTCATTTCGATCACGCTCGCGATTTTCGGCGCAATCACCTGGCAATTCGCCGGGGATATCGCAAACGCGGCCCATCCCCTCTGCGTCTGGCTCGCGCTCGGGATCGGCGTTTTTTGGGCGATCCGCTCGGTGATGCAATGGACCCATTACAGCGCGGTCCATTGGCGGGGTGATCGGCTTCGCACCGTCATTCACTGGATGCTCTTTGTCGGTTACGGCGCGTTCGCCGCCGTTTACTTCACCGCCGCCAACCGCGGCTTTCACTAAATGAAGAACGTCGTCACTTTTTCTCGACTCGCCCTGGGCGCGGTCTGGTTTTACGAAGGACTTGTTCCGAAGCTCCTGTTCGTACGGCCGGATCAAGTCGAGCTCGTTCGCCGATCCAGCTTCTATTTCGGAACGCCGGAATTTTTCCTGCAGTTGCTCGGCGCGGCCCAGGTCGGGTTTGCGATCTGGCTGCTGGCGGGGTTCGCGGAACGACTGGCCGTCGCAATCGCCACTCTCGGCATGTGGATCCTGATCGTCCTGGTGGCGATGGCGAACCCAGCGATGCTGACCGATCCCTACGGCGCGCTGATCAAGGATCTTTGTCTCACCGCCTGCGCCTACACCGTCTGGTCGCTTTCACCCCGCGCTGCGCAAGAGACGCGTTGATCTCAAATGGAGAGTCTCGCCGCGAGTCGCACCACCTTCAGTGAAGCGGCGCGGCGCCGCATGCTCGCAGTCCGCGGCGAGCCGATGTTCTACGCGCGCTGGGACCGGGCCGTCTTCGTCCACTACGCGGCGGATCCGGCACTCCTGCAACCGGACGTTCCCTTTGAGCTCGACCTTCGCGACGGAAGCGCGTTCGTCAGCCTGGTGGCGTTTACCCTTTCCAAAATGCGGCCGCGCCTCGGCGGGAACCTGGGCGAATGGCTTTTGAAACCGATCGCCACCCACGAATTTCTCAACGTTCGCACTTACGTCCGTCATCGGGGCGAGCCGGGGATTTATTTCCTCGCCGAATGGCTGAACAACCGTGCCGCCGTCCATCTCGGGCCGCGCAGCTTCGGGTTGCCGTATCGTTTCGGTCGGATCGATTACGATCACGCGCGCGAAGGGAACGCATTGCGCGGAATGGTCGAAGCCCGCGCGGGTCAGCTCATTTATGAAGGCAAGGTTCGCGGCCACCAATTTGAGGCCTGTGATGCCGGGTCGCTGACGGAATTTCTGCTTGAACGCTATACCGCCTTCACTCGATACCGCAATTGGACTCGTTTCTTCCGCGTTTGGCATTCGCCCTGGCCACAGGCTACCGCCGAGATCGAAATGAAGGAGGACGCGCTTATTGGGAGCACCGGTCGCTGGTGGAAAACCGCGAGATTTATCGGCGCAAACTACTCCCCCGGCGCTGAAGTCTGGATGGGCCGGCCCCATCGCACCAACTGAAACACGCCTTCCAGGACGAGGCGCAGCGCCAGGAATTCGGCGAACACGGTAAAACAAAACTGGACCGTGGAATAACGCGGGCCGTCGAAGACCTGCATGATCGCCACTTCGAGACATGCCGCGGCGTTGTAAGCGAAGACCAGGAGAGTTAAACCCGCCAGCGCCCCCAGCGTTTTTCGACAATCATTTCGAAAACACGCGGCCGAGATCACGAACGTAAGCCCGAGGAGCGTGAGGTAGGAGCGCGCCAGAAAGACCACCAGCTTGTGAATCAACCGGGATTGGACAACCGGCGGTGCGGTTTCACCGAGAGACGCGCAACGCTGGATGAACTCCAAGGTGCCTGGATACGCGCTCAGTAACTCGCGATACGACTCCCGATCAAAACTGTGGGCGCTAATGTCGTAAACAATCGCCAGCGGAATGAATTTTCTGCGGTCATAGACAGGAGAAATCGGCGCGTAGAATAGCGCTATCTGGCGTCCGATTTTCTTCAGCATTGCGCCCGGACGCTGCTGCCACGCACGCCAGTAACAGAAGTTATAAAAAGAAGTGATCGCGGGAATATCGTAATTGAATTCCTGGGCCACCTGCTCGGCGATGGAGGTCGCGGTATACATCAGGTAATCCGGAGAGAACCCGAGCGAAGGAAAGTGCGATCCCTCGGCGGCGGCGGATTTCTCAATCTCCAACGCCAGCTGTTTCTGGATCTTGTCGAGGCGCTCGCGGTGATACGGAAGATTGGCCTCCTTGGCGACGTCGTCTGCCAGTTGGTCGCGAATCAGATCGGCGTGCACCACAAAAAGGTTCGTGGGCAGGAACAAGCTGCTTCGGTCGTCCCCGCGACTGAGAAAATGTTCCGGGACCGCGATCAGAGCTGCCGAAAACGCGATACCGAGCGCGATAAGCATCTTTTGCCGGAGAGGATTTCGAGTCACCAGGAAAACTCCGATGGGCAGAAGCGGGACCAGGGCCAGAAAGAAGAAGCTTGGCTTCACAGCGGCGAGGAGAACCGCGGAAGCGCCCGTTCCAATGCCCCAGACAACAGGCGTCTTTTGGGCAGCGAATCTCTGGGCCAGAAATCCGGTCAGGAAAAAAAGATTGAGCGCCAGGAGAAATGCACAAATTGCTTCCGGGCGAATGCCCATTTCAGCCCTGATTGGTTCACCAGCGAGCAGAAAGACGGCGGCTAGACCTAACCCGAGCACAGTGTGGGCGCGATCGCCAAACTTCGAGAACGGGGTGAAGCTGCGGGTTTTTTGCCAGGCCATGATAATGAAGCCGCCGCCGGCCAGCCCGAGAATATGTTGAGCGACAACAATCGCCCGGAAGTCGGCGAATGCCCGTAAGAGCAGGAAGAGAAAACCGGGGTAGACGAAATTACGGCCGTGGGCGTGGACGAATTCGCCGCGAGTGAGCTTGAAAAGCGCGGGGGACAAATAACCCCAGATGTCCAGATCAGCGATCGGCTCCAAAGGGAGCGAGAACCGCCGCCACGTCGCGCAGCCAAAGATAGCCGCCAAGGTAATCCAGAAGATGAGCTTCCAGATAACGTTGCCGGTTGCGCGAGTTTCGTTGGTTTTCACGATGCCGCCGCCAGCTCGCCTAACTCCGCCCAGCGCGCGTACAGCCGCGCCACGTCGTCGCGAGCCTGGCGTAATTCCGTCTCGAGCCCTGTGAGGTCAGCCGCGTGTTTCAGATAAAAGTCCGGCTCGGCAAAAAGCGCTTCAAGCCGACCAACTTCGCTTTCGGCGGCAAGGATCGCCGCTTCCATTCCTTCCAGCTCGCGCTCTTCCTTCCATTTCAGTTTACGCGGCTTTGCGCTCCTCGATTGTGGGGCAGGCGCGTCGCCTGCCGGCGATCGGGCGGCAACCGGAGCGGTTGCCCTACAATTCTTTTTCTCCAAATAGTAATCGTAATTCCCCACGGCGTAGCGCACCACACCGTCTCCTTCGAAAGCAAGGATCGCGGTGCAAACCCGATTCAAAAAATAACGGTCATGACTGACCACGATCACGCTTCCGCCAAAAGCAACGAGCGCTTCCTCCAGGAGCCGGAGCGTTCCCAGATCGAGGTCGTTTGTCGGTTCGTCGAGAATGAGAACATTGCCTCCGCGTTTCAGAATCTTCGCGAGCAGCACCCTGCTTCGTTCGCCGCCGCTGAGCTGGTTTATCTTCGTGTTAATCCGTTCTTCGGTAAAAAGGAACCGCCGAAGGTACGCCCGCAAGGTGATGCTTTCCTCGCCGAGCCGCACGTATTCGCTTCCCTCACTGACCTCTTCCCAGACCGTCTTCGCGTCGTCGAGCAGCAGCCGATCCTGGTCTACGTAATTAATTTCGGTGCGGGCGCCAAGTTCCACCGAGCCGCTGGTCGGAGCGACCTGTTGGAGCATGATCTTGAGCAGCGTCGATTTCCCCAGCCCGTTTCGCCCCACGATGCCGAGCCGTTCTCCCGCTGCCAGCTTCAGCGACACGTTGTCGAACAAAGTCCGACCGCCGAGTTCCATGCTCACTTCGCGTAGCTCGATCACTCGATTGGCCAGCTTTGGCGCCGGCGGAATAATGAGATCGACATCCAGCTCTGCCTCGGGCGCCTCCTGCCCCGCCATCTCAAAGTAACGCTCCACCCGATCCACCGATTTCGTCCGCCGCGCCCGGGGCGCCTTCCGCACCCAGGCCAGCTCCCGTTTCAGAAACTTCTGGCGCTTGTGCTCCTGCATTTCTTCCACTGCCTTCCGTTCCGCGCGCGCGATCAGGTAATCCGTGTAATTGCCGTCGTAACTGTGGAATTTTCCGCGCGAGAGCTCGAGCACGCGCGTCGCGATCCGATCCAGAAAATAGCGGTCGTGGGTAACGAAGAGGCAGGTGCCGGAGTAACGCGCCAGAAAGTCCTCGAGCCATTCGATCGAACCGGTATCGAGATGGTTGGTGGGCTCGTCGAGAATCAAAAAATCCGGCCGTGCCAGCAACGCACGGCAGAGCGCGACCCGCCGCTTCTCCCCGCCGGAAAGTGAATTCACCAAACGGTTCGGATCCGGCGCGTGAAGGTTCGTGATCAGGCTCTTGATTCGATGTTCCAGGTTCCAGCCGTCAGCATGTGAAATTTGGTCGAGCAGGATTCCGCTGCGCGCGCCTTCTGCCGGCGCCGCCTCGTACTCGGAGATCAGATTGAGAAGGCGTTGCGCGCCCGAGAGAATGTTGGCGTGGACCGTGGCGTTCTCCTCGAGCTCAAACATCTGCGGCATGTAACCGACCACGAGATCGCGCCGTTGATTGAACTCGCCCGCATCCGGTTTCGCGACTCCCGCCGCGATTTGCAGAAAAGTGGATTTGCCGGAACCATTGCGCCCCACCAGGCCAACCCGCTCGCCCTCCAGAATCGTGGCCGTGGCCCGATCGAGCACCACCTGGTTCCCAAAGCGCACCACGAGCTCGCTGGCGCTCGCCACGGAATTTAGGACCGGTTCGGACATTCCTCCTGATAACACATTGTTCGCTTGCGATCAGTCTTCGTCATCGCAAGCTGCGACCCGGATGTTCGAGCTTCTCAAGAAAGACGCGGCGACGAAGGCGCGGCGGGGGCGCTTGACGACCCCACACGGGGTGATCGAGACGCCGGCCTTCATGCCGGTCGGGACCCAGGGCAGCGTCAAGGCGGTCAGTCCGCGCGAACTCCGTGAACTCGAGGCGCAGATCATCCTTGGGAACACCTACCACCTTTTTGTCAGGCCGGGACTTGAAGTGATTCGGAATTGCGGCGGGCTGCATCGGTTCATGAATTGGGATGGGCCGATCCTCACGGATAGTGGCGGATACCAGATTTTCTCGCTGGCCAAGCTTCGCAAGATCACAGAGGAAGGCGTCGCTTTTCAGAATCATATCGATGGAACGCCGACGTTCATCAGCCCCGAAACCGCCATGGAGATTCAGGCGACCTTGGGCAGCGACATCGCGATGGTGCTGGACGAGTGCCCACCCTGGCCGTGCGAATACGAGTATGCCGCGCGGAGTCTGGAGATGACGCATCGCTGGGCGAAGCGATGCAAGGAACAGTCGCGCAGACGCGTTGTAGCGTCCGCTGTCGCCAGCGGACATGCGCCGCGCGACAAGACGGCCGATGCGCTGGAGACAGCGCACGCTACAACGCAACTCGTCTTCGGAATCGTGCAGGGCGCGACGTTTGAAGAGTTGCGCCGCACGAGTGCCCAGACCCTGGCGGGGATGGATTTCGACGGTTACGCGATCGGCGGGGTGAGCGTGGGCGAACCGGAACCGGAAATGATGAGCGCGGTCGAATGGAGCGAGCCGCATCTGCCGGAAAACAAACCGCGTTACGCAATGGGACTGGGCACGCCGCCGCAGCTGATCGAGCTCATCGCACGCGGCGTGGACATGTTTGATTGCGTCCTGCCAACCCGCCTCGCGCGGAACGGGACAGCGTTCACGGCCCAAGGCACGCTCAATTTGAAAAACGCCGAGTTCACTTTGCAAACGGGGCCGCTGGAAGAAGGATGCGACTGTTCAGCTTGCCGCGGTTTTTCGCGCGCTTACATCCGCCATCTCATCAAGGCGGAAGAGATCCTCGGATTGCGCCTGCTCACCATCCACAACCTCCATTTCTATCTCACCCTGATGAAGCGCGCCCGCGCTTCGATTGAGGACGGAAGCTTCGCGGAATTCCGTCGGGACTTCGTCGCCGGCTACCAGACCCGCGAACCAACTTCCAACGGAGCGGCGGAATCTTGACGGCTTTAAGCCGTCAAGATTTTCGCAGCTCAATGCGTTGACGGGTACCGGACGACTCCGGTGTAGCGGCGGGTGTCTCACCCGCTTCCGCGCTTCTCCCTTCGCCTGCGGGTGGGACACCCGCCGCTACACAGCTAGTTCCCGATCGATTCGTCGCGGGAGAAGCTGCTCAGTTTGGTTTCCCGCCGGGTCAGCGCAATCTTAACGTCCAGGTCGCGCTGGATGGCGCGGGCCCAGGCTTCGGAAGCCGCCGTATTATAGTGAATGCCGTCGCCGCCGGTCTTGCCCATGACGTAGTGGGTGACATTGCGCGAGTCGATCACGTCGAACTTTTTCCGAGCGGCGACCCGGCGAATAATCTGGTGGACTCTTCCCTGGACCTTGCGAAGCCGCGATGAATCGGGCGGGGCTATCCAGACGATCTTTTCCACCGGCCCTCGCCGCGCCTCGTCAACCAATCGGCCCAAATATTCGATCATCTGTTCGTCGGACAAATTGCGGTCCATCCAGTTGGTCCCCAGCTGCACTACCAAAATCGTCGGCTTATGTTTTCGAACCAGATCAGCCAGCTTTGGCGTCCGGGTGGGCCGAGGGGCATGGCCATTCACCCAATCGGTGAAAACATCGGAATCGCTCGTCCTTTGCCGATACCCGCATTTCGTGATGAAATCCTGTTCGCCGGAGAGCCAATGTTCGGGCGAGGAACCGCAGGACGCGTAGGCAGCCACGCGATGATTCTTGGCCAGGTGCATCTGGACGACTTCGCCAAATTTTCCCACCGAAAGCGAATCGCCGATCATGAGAACGCTCGGCGGCGGCGCATCCGGGGCTGGTTTCGAAGCCTTCTTCGGTTTGCCTTCCGCCACGAGAACAAAACTGCCGATGCCGACGGCAAAAGCCAGCGGCAAAAGCGCGGATTGAATGAGCTTCGACCAATCTCGTCTAGTGCGCATAGTCAGGGTGTTTCGCTTCATCCTGGATCCGGATATATGGCTGGAGATTGATCAACCCGGAATCATCCTTCGATTTCACGGTTTTCCAAACGGTGCTTTCGAGCTCGTGCAATTGGAGCCGATAATTCCGCCCAATCCGCCATCGGCCGAGGCGCTGCTCCTCCAGTTTAATGTAAGCGGGATGCATCACGAGTATTTGCTTTTCGGAATATTCGCCAGCAATAACACGCGTGACGTCGTAGAGATATCCGACCAGAAATTCCTGGTAGGGAAGGAATTCGTTTACCGGAACCGGCGCCGTTTTCGAAACCAATTTCGCTCGCACCTGGAGAGTCGTTTCCTTGGGTTTCTCGGCAGGCGGCGTCGGTTCGGTCACCGGGGGCGGCGCCACCATGGTCTCCGCCAGCGGCTTCAGCGAAGCGATCGGCTGCGCGCCAATATCGCGTTCGACGATCTCGAAAACTTTGTCGGCCCAAAGATCCATGTCGTCGCCGATGAAATGTTCCTTGTCGGGCTCCATGTGGCGATACGGGTAGGAAACCAGGGTCCGGCTATCGATGACGTTTGCGATATGGCCGATGTCAGCACGCGTCTGCTGGACCACGAAATCCTGGATCTCTTTTGAAACTCTTCCCGAGGTGGGAGACGCAACCCAGTAAATCTTTCGGAGCGGCGACGGACTCTTCACCGCTTTGGAAATGAAGGGCGCAAGATAACTTCGCAGGACCGGTCCGTGCCGATTTGGACTGACGCTTTTGTGATCGGGGAACAAATCGAACAGGTTCGTGCCGGTCTGCATGATCAGAATATCGGGCTGGAGCGTGGCCAGCAGGTCCTCGAGCTTCGGAACCGCGTGCGAACCCGGCGTATGACCGCGCGTCTGGCCATAGACGTCCTGCAATTCCTTCACGTGCCCCGAGCTGGGATTCGTTTCGATACTGACGAAGCCGCAATGGGTTTGGATGTGCGTATAGGGCCGGTCCTTCAACCAGCTCAACGGATTCGTCCCGCAGGCGAGATAAGTGAACGTCGCCTTCACCTGCGGACTCTGGCGAAATCGTTCGTCGAGCCGTTTCCCGAATCCGCAGAGCGCGAGCGAATCACCAAGAATAAGGACACTGAGGCCGCCGGCTTGCGGCGGCGTGTTTTGCTGGGGCGGGTTCTGATGTTCCGCGGCAGCGAGCGGGAGCGCGGCGAGCAACCAGAGAAGGATGAAAGCGATTGCTTGGTTGGAGCGGTTTAACACCGGCAATGGTTTCCAGCGAATCGCATTGCGCGTCAAGCGTCAACGTTGGGAGAGGAATTGCTTGGCAAAACCGGACTCGCCGAACAAAATCATCCGAACCCCATTCTTCCCCGATGAATTCCTCTCCCGGTTTGGACATCCGCGGTCAGATCCCACGCAGAAAGATGGCAATCTGCATTCTGCTTGCCTTTCTGGCGATCAGTTCGGTCGTTGCCCAACAGGCACCGCGATCATTTAAGGCTGACGACCCTCCGCATCGTAACCTCGACGCCAGTCTTTACATGCAGACATCGGCTGAATATCGGGCCCTCTGTTATCAGGCGTATAACCTGGCAATCGAGCGACTGAAGAAAGTCGCCGGGCAGTCTGGAAAATTCGCTGTCATCACCGACTTGGATGAAACCGTCATCGACAATTCGGGATTTATGGCCATGCAGCTTCGCAGCGGTCTCGCTTACGACCAACGCCTTTGGGATGACTGGGAGCAGAATCACCCTGATAAGCTGGCCCTCGTGCCAGGCGCAAAGGAGTTCATCTCCGAAGCGGACAACCACCACGTCGCCCTCTTTTTTATCAGCAATCGCAACGATAAGTTTCGCGCTCAAACGAAGTACGCCCTCGGCTCGCTTCTTGGCAGGCCCATCGGTGACGAGTTCTTGAAACTAAAAACAGGCGCAAGTGATAAAACGGCTCGCTTTAACGAGGTAACTTCCGCCGGCTACAGCGTCCTATTCTATCTTGGAGACAACCTGCGGGATTTTGACGAAACCCTAAAGTTTCGCCCGGTAGTTAATGACACCGATGGGGAGTTGGATGCCGCCGTCAGAGATCGCAAGGCCGCAATCGACAAGGACCGCCTGAAAATCGGAGTGGAGTGGATCATCCTGCCAAATCCAGCATACGGGGAATGGTTGCAGACAGCTCTGGGTCGAGGTCGCCGCGACCTCGACCGTCTCGTGCCAGAGGCTAACCCTTCTGCCGCCAACCCGGTGACGCCTTTCCCGCCGCCACCCTCGACCAAAGCCAGCCACAGCGCCCGCATGTGGGCTTACCTTCTTTCCGCCATTGGAAGCGCCGTGCTGTTGGGAATCGTGGTCATGTTGGCGGCCTCGAACGGCGGCTCGCGATCGGTCGCTACGGAAGACGCAACGCAATCCGACTCAGGCGACAAATCCTTCGGTCTGGTTGTGCTGGTTGGGATCGCGGACACCCTCATCTACGTGACCCTCTTCCTCATGAGTCACCCGATCCTTATTGTCATCTGGCTGGGGTTCAAAATTGCCGCCTATTGGATGTTGGGGCGCAGGTCCGAGCTGGGCAGATTGAATCTGGATCTCTTTGTGATAGTGAACGCAATCTCGTTGATAGTCGCCTATTTGGGCGCTTCAATAGCTCTGGATTGGGCACCCTTGATTTGAGCAGATGCGCTCGCCCGTATCCCGGCTTGGCAAGCAGATCAATGCCCGCGGGGCGCATTGCTTTGGTAAACATCCCCATTCTCGACAATCTTTTCGTCCTCGTACGGGCCGGCCACCCTTCGGTAAAGCTCGAGTTTGGCGCAATCTATAGCGCCCACGACCTCGTTTAGGTGAGCGTATCGAATCGGCCCCTTGGCCGCCAAATATTCGTCGACGAGGATGCTGATGGCGAAATTCAATTCGCCTGCATCGCATGGTTTGGCGCCGGCGCGAATCGCCTCTCGTCTCTCTTGTTTGATGTAGGGCATTGGTGCGGCTCTCGAGTTATGGAACCAAGGCTTTCATAGCTTCGACCATTTTCAGCGCTGAAACAGTGCTCCCAATCAGGAAAAGGAGCAACAGCGAGGTCGCAATCCATCGCAACCAAGCGTGCGAGAAAATGGCTGGAGGACGGTGCTGGTTGTCCAACGTTAGGAGCCGACACATGTCGTCCTTCTCCGGCGAAAATTCCTTTAAGCTTTCAAGCTCTCTCAAGGCCGCTCGTCCCCGGTCGACCAACTGTTCGTTTCGCCGGTCGATGTTGAGGAATGCGCACGAAATGAACGCGCCGAAGAGACCAGCGACGAGCGCGTACAAATATTCTCTGTCCTTGAACGCTGTATAATAGGCCAACGATAAAGCGCCCATCAGCACCAGGAGAAAGTTGAATGCAACCAGTCGCTGACTCGCGTGGTATTCAAACCATTTCCAAGCGTAATCGAGCTTATCTTTCAGCGAAAACGTGTTGGGGGACCCGCACATACGAATTTTCTTTACCCGACCGAGCAAACCTTAGCCACCATTTTTTGGGTTCAGGGCGAACACCACGACTCCGCAGTCCGAGCCTGCCGCCGAAAAAAATAAGCGCTACTTCGCTACGGGTACTTTGGCCCAGCCTTCCGTTGCTTCCGTAAACTCCCGGGCGGCAAAACACCAGACCACGACCTTCTTTTTCGAAAGATACCCTGCGTCCTTCACGCTTCGCCGATAGAGATTGATTCGGACCGGCGTCGCACCCGAGCCGCTGGTCCCAATGAGATCGGGAGCGAACCCAAGTTGGAGAGCGAGTTGGTCCACCAGCCCGGCGCGCACCGGCAGGAATTCGCGATCGTGGTAAACGAGCGTGTGACTGTCGCCCAGGAGCAGGAGCGGGCTGTTGGGATCGTCCTGAACCGCGGCGCCGGTCCCCTTTTCGCTCACGCTTTGGACGGCGATCTTTTCCGGAGGCGACTTGCGCCCGTCCCGCCCGACGAGCGAAGCAAGATCCCCTTCGCGGTCGGCATCCTTCCATTCCGCCGTGTATTGTTTGGCCGTTTCCGTCTTTCCGAATTTCCCGCGGACTTTTTCGGCAATCGCCTGTGCCGCCAGCACACAACCGATCCCGGACCAATGACTGTCGGTTTTACAGAAAACGGGGCCGCGCTGGTGATCGCGGTTTTGAATGAAGAGCGCGCTCAAATCGAGGACATCGACTCCGGCTGCGCGCAATTCTTCATAGAAGCGATGCAGCGTGGGCGCCGGATCGTTCGCGCGGGCATCGGAACCGGCCACAATCTTCTCCGGGTAAATTGCCGCCTTCGGCGGAACCGGCACAACCAGCAGCTCGATCCCGCGCGCTGTGAGCCGTTGTTGGAAATCGAGAATGGCGGGAGCCGGATCGGCCAGCTCCGGCTTGTGGGCGCGGCTTACTTTTCGCGCATCATCGCCCCAGAACCGGCCGACCGAGAGCAGCCGCAGCTCGCCGCCGAAAAAGAGCCAGCCGTCGTTACCGGCCACGGCCGCCGCCTTGGTTTTCTCCAGGTTCTGAACGATTTTCCCCAGCTCGCCGGGGAAATCCTGCGCAGCGACAACTGCGGCGCTCGCAATCGAAAGAAGCAGGGCCCAGAAAAATCTCATTGGAGTTGAAAGTCGGTAGCGATAATACGCATTCTTTCAACTGAGCTCGCGATTTTTGTTCTCAGCGAACCGGATATTTCCCCTTAGGCGGATCAGCGCTCCGCCGCTCGATGCCCCTTAGGTGGATCGAGCGCTCCGCCGCTCGATGCTTGTCAATTGCGGCTCTCCCGCCATGCTTGCCATCGCGCGATCCCGCAAAAGCGGGACGCGATCCACCGGCTGTGGTTTTTAGTTCGCACATTTTTGTTTATTACTTCCTGCCGCTCGTGCTGCTGGGTTATTACGCCCTTGCTCGCGCTCCGCAGCGCTGGCGAAATTTCTGGCTCATTCTGACGGGCTACACTTTCTATGGCTGGGCGGAGCCGCGTTTCATGCCGCTCATGTTCGCGACGACTTTCGTCGACTGGCTGGTAAGCCTGATCATCGCGCACGACACCTGGCGCTTTTGGCGGGTCCTCCGCAAACCGGTGCAGCGATTGCCCCGCAGCACTTCGCGAACGCGCACGCAACGCCACGCCATCCTCATCTCGGTTTTGCTCAACCTCGCCACGCTGGGCTTCTTCAAATACTTCAATTTCGGAATCGAAAGTTACAACGCTCTCATCCAGGCGTTCGGCCTCGAGCACGCGCAATTCGACACTTTCTTTCGCGTTGTTCTCCCGCTCGGGATCAGCTTCTACACCTTTCAGGCGCTCAGCTACACGATCGACGTTTACCGCGGCGAAGCCGAAGCGATGGCGAACTTCATCGACTTTTCCTGCTTCGTTTCCATGTTCCCGCACCTCGTCGCGGGGCCAATCCTGAAATTTTCGTTCCTGGCCGAGCAGCTCAAGCATCGCGTCCTGACCTCGGACAAATTCGCGCGTGGCGTCGCCTTCTTCATGCTGGGGCTGGCCAAAAAAATCCTGTTGGCCAATCCGTGCGGAAAAATCGCCGATGTTGCTTTCGACGCCGGCTCGATCGGCACGCTCGACGCCTGGTTCGGCTCTCTCGGCTATGCCTTCCAGATCTATTTCGATTTCAGCGGCTACTCCGACATGGCGATCGGACTCGGGCTGATGTTCGGCTTCGTTTTCGCGAAAAACTTCGACTCACCTTACTGCTCGGAATCGATCACGGATTTTTGGCGGCGCTGGCACATCTCGCTGTCGACCTGGCTGCGCGAATATCTCTACGTCCCGCTCGGCGGGAACCGTCGCGGGACTCGACGCACTTATCTGAATCTCGTCGTGACCATGTTGCTGGGCGGGCTCTGGCACGGCGCTTCCTGGAATTTCGTCATCTGGGGTGGTCTGCACGGCGGGATGCTGGCTTTTGAACGGAGCCAGGGTCGCGAGGGTTTTTATCACAATCTTCCCCGGCCATTTCGAATCGGCTTCACTTTCCTGATTGTGTTGCTCGGCTGGGTTTTCTTTCGCGCGTCCGATCTTCCCCGCGCGCTGGAGTATCTGGCCAGCATGTTCGGGTTCGGTCACGCCCAGCCCGGGGCGGCGTTGCTGAGCGGAATTCTTTACAAGCCGTATTACCTGCTCTCGATCGGGATTGCGGCGCTCGTCGTCTGGGCTGGAAGGCAGACCTGGGATTGGACGCAAAACATGAGCCTGCCCCGAACAGCGCTCTGTTTCGCGCTTGGCTGGCTCGCCCTCGTGGTTCTGGCCACCCAGGAATACAACCCGTTTATCTATTTCATTTTCTAGGGACTCGAACGTGGCAGAGCAAAAAGACATTCCAGTTGGCCATGACGAGCCGCTCAAGCCGAAGCATTCGTTGCCGCGCTACAGCGAGCCGACGCCGGAAACGCATCGGAAACTTTCGCGGGAATCCGAGGCGGAAATGGCCCTGAAGCATACCCGATTTACCCCCGGCTCGCGGTTCCTCCTTATCCTGCTTTTCCTCGTCACGATTCTCCTGGTTCCCGCGATCCAGTTCGCAGTCGAGATGCGGGCCCCGCAGGAGGGTCGAGTGGGGACATTCAACATTTACCGGGCGTATCCTGCCTGGACGAAGGTCCGGGCGGTCCGAACCGCAAAGGACCTTTGGCATTTGCTTCCGCATGGTGCCGATTTGAAGGCGGCGGAAAAGCAGCTTGAAGCGGAATCAGTCGTTTCGGAGTGGCTGCTCCCACGCGTGCAGCTCGCGCTCGTGAAACTCGGAGCCGGTAACGAACAGGTTTACCTGGGCCGCGACGGCTGGCTCTTCTATCGGCCAGACGTCGATTACGTAACCGGCCAGCCTTTCCTCGATCCGGGGCCAATGCGGCACCGCCTCCACGCACAGAGCGTCCAGCCCGATCCAGTGAAAGCCATTGCCGCCTTTCGAGATCAACTAAAAGCGCGCGGCATCGACCTGATCGTTCTGCCGATCCCAATGAAACCGGGCGTGGAGAGTGCCAGACTCTCTGCCGGCGCCCGATCAGACAGCATTCTGCAAAATCCGTCGTTCTCCGAATTCAAAACGCGATTGCAGAAGGCCGGGGTCCGCGTTTTCGATCCGGCCCCGTTCCTGGCGCAACGCAGGACCACCGAACCGAACGCTCCATTTTATCTGGAGACCGATACCCACTGGCGCCCGGAAACGATGGAATTCGTGGCGGAAAAACTGGCGGCGTTGATCAACAGCCCGGAGAGCTCCAACACCACAACCTCTCAGAAATCCGCCCACGAAATGAAGGGCACCGGCGATATCGCGAGAATGTTGAAGCTGTCGGAATCCCAAAAGCTCTACCCGTCCGAAAGCGTAACTGTTAACGAAGTCCGGGTCGGAAATTCGCCCTGGCTTCCATCGAAAGACGCCAGCATCCTCCTGCTGGGCGACAGCTTTTCGAACATCTTTTCGCTGGAACCGCTTGGCTGGGGCGAATCGGCCGGATTCGCCGAGCACTTGAGTCTCGCGCTGGGAGGCGTTCCTCTCGATTGCATTCTTCGCAATAGCGACGGCGCGTTTGCCACTCGTGAAATCCTGAGCCGTGAGCTGGCTCGCGGAAAAGATCGCCTCGCCGGCAAGAAATTGGTCATCTGGGAATTTGCGGCGCGAGAGCTGGCTTTCGGCGATTGGAAGATGCTGGATATGAAACTAGGCCAGCCCGGACCGGCGAAATTCTTCGTCCCGAAGGAAGGCGAACAAGTGACGGCGAGCGGAACGGTCGAAGCGATTTCAACCGTCCCGCAGCCCGGTTCAGTTCCCTACCGGGATCACGTTCTGGCCTTCCACCTGACCGATCTCGTTATCGATGGGCGCGGCACTGGCGGTGACCTGGAGGCTCTCGTTTATGCCGAGAGCATGCGAGACAATGTCCCCACTCCGGCGAGTCGCTTGAGACCGGGCGACCGGATCACCCTCCGCCTGCGCCGCTGGGCGGACGTTTCCGACAAATACGAAAAGATAAACCGCAGCGAAATCGACGATCCCGCCGTGCAACTCGAAGAGCCCTGCTGGGGAGTTCTCGTCAGTAATTAACCGCGCAGGCGGCTGACTGTTCCCTTGGGAGGGCGAAACTCTGCCAAGCCGAAGCCGCTTCCTTCCTTCTTCATCCCGCAGCCTTTGTTAATCGCTCGAGAGTCCCCAGTACGTGGTGAATTCTCGTCTACCGTCGACGGAGCAACTCAGGATCGAAACTTGCAATACGCGGTCGAGGAACTTTTACGTGAATTCCGGGCGCAAGTTGTATGCTGGGAGGAATCTCACGCCACTCCTCGTCAGTCGTGAACCTTCCTTCAATCCAGCGCCTTAAGTCATCGAAATCCCGCAGACGAAGAAAGGAGCGGTTTTGTTGCTGCTCAGCGATCCACCTAGCATCCGAAGTAAACGTGGAATTAGTCACCAACACTCCCATCGAAAACGGGCTGTTCCTCCAAGCCAGAAGCCGGTCGGCGGCGGCCCTTCCGGTCTTTTGACCGTCGCGGTGATGCTTGATTTGGCCAGCGAGGAGAAATGCGCCCAGACTACGGGTCTTTGGCACCGCAATCATGTCGATTCCGCCATCCTTTTGAGTTGCCGCACCCGTAAGTGTAACATCGTATCCCATATTTTCGAAGCGACCGGCGACAAAGCGTTCAAATTGCTCTGGCGAGAGTCGGTCCAGTTCGCGTGGATTCGCGCGGATTGCTCGAAAAACCTCGTCTGTTACGTCGATCGTTGAAACGATAGTTTCTTTACTAGCTGCGAGCAGATTTACTGCACGCAACCAGGACACTAGGGACTGTGAATCAGGAGGCCCCTGGCGTTCCCACCGCGCCAGATCTGAAACCGATAAACCAATTCTGCCCGCCACCACCGCCCGTGAAAGAGCCATGTGCTTCCGGACCTCACGCAAGAAGTTCGCTAATACTGTTACTACGGTAGATTCGACTCCTGTATCCTCAGCTTGAAGGTAAGCGACAATTGTTGCGAGCAACCATCCCTCCCTCCTTATTCGATCCGCCAGCTCTTCCTCACGAAACCTAACCGTATTCGTATCCAAGCAAAGGTAACCGATTGGCGGATCTTGGGCGTCCGCTTCGAGTATCACTTTCGAGCCGCTGAGGGTGTGAAAAAACATTCCAGGAGGATTAAAGGGTCCGCGCTGGTAGATCATCTGAAGGATATCCGATAAGATTTCGTCCAGCGCTGGAATGCGCTCATCGGTCGGCACAGGGGCATCGCGACCAGCTTTGATATCAAAGACGAGTTTTCGACGAGCTATTCTTTCGACGATAAAGTTAGCCCGGACCAGTGGATGATCTCCCAAGCGATGGTCCAAAAAAACGAAGTCCCCTAATACCGGGGATAGTGCGCTGCTGTTGTTTTTTGGAGGCATAGCAACGTATTAAGGGGACTCTTTCACCGCCTCGACGTAATCGAGAATCGCTGAGGGACCACGACTTGCGAGTTTGTCGAAAAGTGTCGATTCATCGACATCAATAAGCCTTATGCCGTGCGCCCGAAATCCATGGGCAGCCGCCAAAAGTGAAAGGTAGCTGATTGTCGGATGCGCCTCTCTTAGCGCACAGTAGAATGCCGGTCGTAATTCGCCATAGTTTGCGTAGCGCCTCGACAAATCCAGGCCCACAACATGCCGAGGAAATGAAGTATAAAGGGCATCGAGCGCGTTTATCCCGGTCCGGGAATAATTCTCTCCCCGCCAAACCAACTGGTCGATCTGTTCTGCCGTAAACCGGTCGCCAAATGCGCCGCAAATCGTGAAAAGCATCCCTGTCTCTCGATTGCCTTCGGGAGTACCCCAAATTTTTCCGCCCATCTCCAAGACACGATCAATCACCAAACCAATAGGAAAAGGATCAGGCAACGGCCCAACACTCGCCAGCAACTGGATCAGTGGGGCGAGTAATACCGATGATCGTTGTTGGACCGCAGCCTTCACGGCACCGCTTAGACTGATGACGAGTTGCTCCGGAGTTTGCCCCCGCGCTATGTCTTTTAACTCGCTTTGTAGGCCGGCCACCAATTCGTGTTCCTCCGGAACCCAGACGGTGCTCGACTCGGGAAGCTGATCCAGACGCGCACCTTTTTGTCGGGCGTGAAGCCACCAACGTTGAATCCAAAGATACCACGCCCGGTGTGTGCTGATTTCAACGATCACGAGCACGAGGGGCACGCGAAGATTCTCTCCGAGATGAATCAAAGATTTTGGCAGAATGGCTTCAATTTCGCCAGTGCGACGACCGATTGTTTCGCTCGACTTTACCTGCACCTTAAGGATTTCTCCGACGACCGCGGGGTGGGTCAATTCAAATTCCAAGTCAATGCCGAAGTCCTCTTGTTGGTGCCGGGCAAGCCAACAACCGGAGTTCTCCGCGAGCAGTGCCACTATGCGCTCGCCATGCGAGCCAGTCTGTTGCTGGTTGCTGCGCGTTTTTGACATTCCGTAAATGATTGGTTGCGAATGGGTCTATTCGGCAAGGAAGTTCGTCAGCCAGGCGAGGGTCTGCGCATTCTCAAGCTGCTCCATAATTTCATGATATCGGTTGCAAACCTGGAATGACAGAAGCGCTTCAGCGCATTTGCATTTTAGCCCTCCCTGTGCTCTCTAAGAAGCCGCTCGTCCGGCTTTGCGCGGGACTGACCGCAAAGCGTCCGAACCAACAACTTCATCGCCATGATTTTCTCTCTGCTTCTCGCTCAGGCTCCGGCCGCTTCGCCAGCCGGCGCCGGTTCGGGCCTGATCAGCATGCTCCCGTTCGTCTTCATTTTCGTCATCATGTATTACGTGATGCTGCGGCCCCAGATGCGCAGACAGAAGGAAGCGGCGAAGCTCGTGTCGTCCCTTAAGACCGGCGACCGCGTCGTGACCGCGTCCGGCATCCACGGCCTGATTTCCAACGTAAAGGAAACTACCGTGATCGTGAAAGTGGCGGACAACGTGAAGCTGGAGATGGAAAAATCCGCCGTGACCAATGTCCTGAAGACAAACGACGCCAAAGCGTCGTAACTAATTACCTCCGAAATGCACATCAGTCCTGGAATCATGTTTTTCATCGAGCTCGTGTGGCTCGGACTTTTCGGATGGTATTTCGCGACCGATTACGGGACGCGGAAGCGGGTCCTGGCCTTCGTGCTCGTCTTCGTTGCGGTCGCGCTGAGCATTGCGATGATTTATCCGCCGAAGGACAAAATCCCGCTCGGCCTCGACATCAAGGGCGGCACTTCGTTCCTGATCAAATTGCAGAGCACGGCCGAGAAGGAAGTGACGACTGCAACGCTAGACCAGGCGGTCGAAGTAATCCGGAAACGCGTGGATCAGTTCGGCGCCGGAGAACCGATTATCAGTCCCGTGGGCAAGGATCGGATCCTGGTCCAAATCCCGGGATTGAGCACGGAAAAGATCCAGGAAGCGCGCCAGCAACTTTCCCGGGTGGCAAGACTCGAATTTCGGATGGTCTATCCTGACAACGGCGACCGCTTGCGGGCGGTTGACGCCGGGACGGACGTGATTCCGCCCGAATATAAGATCGAGTCTCTTATGCCCCACCAGGAGCCGGGGAAAAAAGTTGAGCCCGAGCGATTGCTCGTGAAGAAAAAGCCCGACCTCGGCGGCGAGCACGTGAGCAGCTCGAACGCGTATTACGGCAATGAAGGCTGGGGCGTGTCGCTCCACTTCGATGGCGAAGGTGGGACGATCTTCGGCAACATTACCGAAAAATCGAAGGGCTATCGGTTTGCCATTGTTTTGGATGGAGTCATCTTTTCGGCTCCGGTGATCCGCGATGCGATTTATGGCGGCAACGCCCAGATCACAGGGCGGTTTTCGGAACAGGAAGCCCGGAGCCTGGCGAGCGTGCTCGAGAACCCACTCCAGATCCCGGTCAGCATCGAAGAAGAAAGAAGCGTTTCCCCCACCCTTGGGCTCGACTCGATTCGCGCCAGCATTTTCGCCGGTCTGCTGGGCCTTGTGATTACGCTGGTCTGCGTCCTCCTTTATTACCGCTTTGTCGGCGTAATCGCTTGCCTGGCTCTGCTCGTCAATATTGTCCTGCTTATCGGGTCGTTTCAGCTAATACCGGGCGGAGTCGTTCTCACCCTGCCGGGCATCGCGGGTATCATTCTCACGATCGGTCTGGCGGTGGACGCGAGCGTTCTGATTTACGAACGGCTGCGCGAGGAAATGGCGCTCGGCAAATCCTTGAAGGTGGCCATGCAGGCCGCTTACCAAAAAGCTTTTAGCTCAATCTTTGACGCCAACGTCACCACGCTCATCACGGCGGTAATTCTATTCTGGAAGGCGACCGGCCCGGTGCGCGGATTCGCCATCGCGCTTACCCTCGGCATTCTCGCCTCCCTTTTCACGGCGCTCATCGTAGGGCGCAATGTCCTGGGCTGGTTTGTCGATACCGATCGGGTGAAAAAGGTCTCGATGCTGCACCTCATTTCCTCGCAGCATATCAACTTCCTCGGCAAAGGTTTGCCGGCGGTCCTCTGCTCTCTCGCCCTGATTCTCGCGGGCGCCGGATCGTTTTACATCAAGGGAGAGAGAAACTTCGGCGTCGATTTCAAGGGAGGCGATCTTCTGACGCTCAGCTCGCCAAAAGTGATCGAGATTTCGCAGGTCCGGCATGTCCTGGAAGAAATGAAATATGGCGACGCGCCGATCCAGGAATCGGCCCAAGGCGGCAAATACTACATCACCATCCGAACGCCGCTCCACACGAGCGACCAGGTCGAGCAAAAGGTGATGCAGGCCATGCCCGATTCGCAATTCAAGATCGAAGGCGCGGAACGCGTCGGCGCGCTGGTCGGTGGCGAGTTGGCCAGGAATTCCCTCATCGCGCTCGGCCTCGGTATCCTCGGCATCCTGATTTTTGTGACCTTCCGATTCGAGCTCTCCTTTGCGGTCGGCGCGATTGTCGCGTTGTTGCATGACGTCATCATCACGGTCGGCGTCTTTTCGCTCCTGAACCGCGAGCTCACCCTGACCATGGTCGGCGCCGTCCTGACGATCGCGGGTTATTCAATTAACGACACCATCGTTGTTTACGATCGGATTCGGGAGGGCCTGGCCAGCAGCAAGCGGGGCTCGATCGAGCAGATCATGAACGACAGCATCAACCAGACGTTGAGCCGAACCATCCTCACCAGCACGGTGACGCTGATCCCGATCATCTGCCTCTTCTTCCTCGGCGGCGCGGTTCTGCGCGACTTCGCCCTGGCGATTATCATCGGCGTGGTGGTCGGGACCTATTCCTCAATCTTTATCGCTTCGCCGATTGTTTTGTGGTGGACCCGGGCCCGGGGCGGCAGCGCCTCATCGCTTCGCCGGGAAATCACACAAAAAGCTGCAGCTGCCACAGGCAGAACGGTTTAGGGCTTACGCTCGGACGCCGATTTAAGGCTGGCTAGCCGCCGTTTAGCCGGGATTGAGCGAAAGTTATTCACAATAGTTGACGCCCGCCTTTCACCCGAGTAGGCTCGGCTGCACCGGTCAAACCCGGCACATTTTTGAAGCGAGGAGACCACCATGCCAGAAGTCATTGTTCGTAAAGGAGAGCCAGTCGACCGGGCGCTCAAGCGCTTGAAGAACAAGCTTGATGCTGAAGGGATTCTTGAAGAGGTCCGGCGGCTCCGGGCGTTCGAGACGCCCAACCAAAAGAGCCGGCGGAAAGCCAAGGCTAACGCCAAGCGCGGACGGACGAAGTTTCGGTTTAATCCGTCGTAGAACGCGGTTTACGCGATAGATGATCAGAGGCGGTCGCTGCGGCGACCGCTTTTTTGTTTCTCCTGCTGCTACCGGAAAGCTCTCTCAGTAAGAGCAAGACCAACAGCAAAAGTCAGAGCTCCAGTGGCTAATCGCACTCGCACACGATTCGAAAACCGAGATCGTTGCAGGAATAATTCGGCACATTTGAGTTCCGGGCGGTGGCTCGCACACTCTTGAAGCGGGACTTCCAACTGCCGCCGCGATAAACCCGCTTGGCGCCACTGGTCGGTCCGTGAGGATTCACTTTCGCGATCCCGCGATACGGCTCAAAGAAATCGAGACACCATTCCCAGACGTTTCCCGCCAGATCTTCCACCCCGAACGGGCTCGCGCCGAAGGGGAATGCCCCAACTGGTGAGCTCTCCGGGTATCCGTCATCGATATCCCGGTCGCTCCAGGCGAAAACGGTATTGCGGTCCGCGAAATTCGCCAGGTCGCCGCGGTTCTCGTGATTTCCCCAGGGATACCTGCGGCCATCGACTCCCCGCGCAGCGAACTCCCATTCAGCCTCCGAGGGCAATCGATATTTCTTCCGCTCCCGGGTGGAGAGCCATTGGCAATATTTGATCGCTTCCAGGCTGCTCACGTACACGACCGGATGACGATCCCCCGCCCCGGGCGCGCGCTTGCGGCCATGACTGGGATCGAACTGCTCGTACTCAGCATTCGTCACTGGAAAACGGGAGATGTAAAATTTGCTGAGCGTTACCTTGGTCAGCGGTTTCTCGTTCGGCGCCGCATCCATCGCTTCGCTCCCCATCGTAAATTCGCCCGATGGTATGAAGAGCATCGGGGCGCCGGCCGAATTGACGTAATTGGCCAAACGCACCCGATCAGTCTCGGGGCTTGGGGCGACCGCGGCAGCAGCGGCGGGAACTTCGACAGCCGCCGGCTTTGGCGCTGGATGAACCCCATTCATCCGCAGTGCCGGCGCCGGCGCGGCCGCGACGTCCGACATTTTGTCGGCTTCCTCGAGATATTGATCGACCAGCTCTTCAGCTTCATCGATCTCGATGCCGAGATTCTCCGCCATGTTGACGAAAGCATCTCGGGTATCGTCCGCCATGCCGTCGCTATCGAGGTTGCTGAGGCGAAGCATCCGGAGGAAATCCTCTTTGGGATCCAGAGATTTTGTTCGGCGCGCTCGCGGCTCCCTGGCAGCCGGTGCCACCGCAGGCGCGGCGGGCGGCGCATTCACGGCAACGCGTCTTGCGCCGCTGTCTTTTAATTCCGCATCGATGTAGGCGGCGACCTGTTCTTCCGTGAGGCCGTGCTCAGCTCCAAACCGATGCAGGCTTCGTTCCTCTTCCGCAGTCAGGGCCCCGTCGGCCAGGGCAAAGGTGAGATATTTGTGGAATTCGATGACTGCCTGCTCGGTCGCTTGCGCGGCCAGTTCGGAATCCAATTGCTGGCGGCGGACCGGATCCAGGAGCTCGACCCGCGCCTCCGTCAGATAACGGGACGATTCATCCAGGCCGGGCCGCAGGATTTGAGCGAGCGGATTGCTGGGTTGATTCTTGAGCGGGAGCTTCTTTTGCCACCACCGCATCAATTCACGGCAATGCTGCTCGATCAATTCGTTACTCGGATTGGCGCTGGGATCGAGGCAAAGGCGTTCGTAAAAGTTTGGCGACTTGTACTTGCTCCATCCGTCCCATTTGTGTGGGTCGTCCGGCAACGGAACGGGAAAAATCCCCTCGAGTTGCATCATCTCAGGTCACCGCGATGGCGCCCAACCCTGCGGTCGCTCGCTCCACCTCATCCGGTGCCAGCCCCGTGTTTCGCTCAATCCTTACGTTGGCCCGGTTCCCGGAGGCGTAGACGGCCACCTCGAGCACCTGGTTCGCGTTGTATTCGTAGGTCAGCTCGACGGGAGAACCTTTCGGCAGGAAGGCCGGCAACTCGACATCGCAGAGGCCGAGTGGAGTGCATTCCGCGGGGAGCGTGCTCTCTCCTTCCACGATTCGCACCACGGCCCGCCCCATATTGGCGCTGGCCGTCCCGAAGGAATTCTTCGCCGTGGCGGGGATGGCGGTCATCTTGCGGATCATGGGGAAAACGTATTCCTCGAGATGGGCTTCATCCCAAAGCACTACCCCAAGCGTATGCGAAGTGATGTTCGTCACCTGAATCAGCCCGCCTTCGCGGGAAGAAAATTGCTGGCGGGTGTTATCCGACACTGTCTTCACCCCGGAGCGTTCCTCTTCCCGGAGGAGGGAGAGAATTCCCTGGATGGCGGCGCCCACGGCCACGGCTTCGTCCGGGTTGACGTCGTCCACCAACGGCACGGTCGAAAGGCTTTTTACCATTTCGCGCACCATCGGCATCCGGGTCATTCCTCCGACGAGAAGAACCTTGTCCATGTCCTTCCACTCCATGTTTGCTTCCTGGAGAACCATCTCGCAGATCGTTTTGCACTTTTCGACCAGATGCCGGGTCTTGAGCTCAAATTCGTCCCGGGTCAGTTCGACTTTTACGCTTTTGCCATTGTGGCTGTGGACGATCGCGGTGCGCGGGCGGCTCGAAAGCTGGATCTTCGCCGCCAGAGCGCGGCTCTGTAAATCCTGGTAACTTTCCAGATCGAGAAGCGGATTTTCGCCATGGGCGCGATCGAATTCCTCGGCGACATGGTTCACGATGACATCGTCCCAGTCCTTTCCGCCGAGGCGATGGTCGCCATTGGTAGCGATCATCTGGATTCCCTGGCCTTCAATCCGCATGATGGTGACGTCGAAAGTACCGCCGCCCAGATCGAAAACGAAGACGGTCTGGTCTTCGTCGAGCTTGTCCAAGCCGTAAGCCACCGCGGCGGCCGTCGGTTCGTTGATGATCTGAAGCACATTGAGACCGGCGAGTTGGCCCGCCGTTATCGTGGCGGTGCGTTCGGCGTCGTTGAAATACGCCGGCACGGTGATCACGGCATCCGTGACCGGTTCCTTCAAATATTTTTCGGCGTCGGCCTTTAGTTTGCGGAGAATGAGCGCCGAAAGCTCCTCCGCCGAATAGATCTTGCCGTTGAATTCGCGGTGAAATTGCTCCTTCGGCTTGCCGATCTCGCGCTTGACGAAATCGACGATGCGCTCGGCCTCCGCCACCGAGTTGTTCTTGGCCAGGGTGCCGACGATCACGCTCTCTCCATCAAACAAAATCACTGACGGAGTAATGCGTTCGCTTTCGGAATTCGGGATGATCTGTGGCTTCCCGTAAAGGTCGATGTGCGCCATCGCGCTAAACGTGGTGCCAAGGTCGATTCCAACTACTTTTCTTCGAGTCATATGTGGGAGAAGGCCGCCATCGAGGCGAACCTTTGTTTCGCACCCTGCGTAGTTGCAATTTCCATGCCTCCGCCCGGAGGCAATTGTGCGTATTTTCCCGCGTGAGAAAAGCGGGCCGGAGCCGCCTTAACCAAATCGTTTCGCGACCACTTCTTCCGGTCGCAAAACCTTGTCCCGCCAGAGAAATCCACGCTTCACGCGCATCACAATCCGCCCTTCCTCTTCCGCGAAGTCGGCCGGCTCGTAACTGACCACGCGATGCAGGGCTCTATCCACCATCTCCTTCGGTTCGATTTCGCTCACCTCCATCCGGTGCAGGATTTCGGTGAGAGAATGGATCGCGTTCTCCAAATTCTCGCGCCACTGGCCCAGCATTCCACGCTTCTTCTCGCTTCCCTCGATGGCGGTTTCCACCTGGGCGAGAAGGCCGCTCAGGTCGTCAAACAAGGTCAGCAGATCGCGAATGAAAGGCTTTTGGAGCGATTCGTGCAGGAAATTGTCGCGATACTTGATCAGTTCCTCGTGGAGCGAATCGAACAACCGCTGATTGACCGTCTCCGTCGTGCGGAGGGCGGCCATGTGCTCGTCCATTTTCCGGAATTGCTCCGAGAGGTCGCTTTTCTCGGCGCCCTCTAATTTTTGGAGCCGGCCCATGACGTTTTCCTCAAATCTCGTCATCCGCCCGTTCAGACCCTTCAATTCTTCCAGGATCTGGGAAAACTGCTCGCCGCTCCCGTCCGTTTCCCACGGTTCCGGCATCGTCTTTTCGGCCTCGGCGCTTAGCTGCTGCATGGCCGACGCAAATTCATCCGTAATCTTGATCTCCATTGGCGTTTTCATTCGTCAGGCGTTCTTGGAAAAGAATTTGCGGATTGCTTCGACCAGTCCCGGGATATCGTGACGCCGCGCTTCGACGGCCACTTCGAGGCCTCGGTCCCGCGCCGTCTTCGACGTAACCGGCCCAATGCTGGCAACTTGCATGTTCGCCGGCCACGGCAACCCGAGAGCCAGGAAATTTTCCACGGTAGATGAGCTGGTAAACGTGATCAGATCTGCGCCTTCCTCCAATAACCGGCGCCGCGCGCCACTGTCGTCGCGCGTTTCGGGGACAGTGCGGTAGGCGAACCCTTCGTCCACAATAGCTCCCAAAGCCGAGAGCTCCCTGGGTAGCAAATCGCGCGCCTTCTCCGCCCGCGCGATTAGAATGCGCAGATTTTCCACGCCGCCCTCCTTACGAAACTCCCGGACCAGCGATTCGGCCACGAATTCGTCGGGCTGAAGATCCACTTTCAGGTGAAAATCCTTGATCCGCTGCGCGGTCGCGGGACCGATGGCTGCGATCCGGGCGCCACCCATCTCGCGGGCATCGTCATAGAGTTTGTAGAAAAGATCGAAGAACGCGCTCACCCCGTTCGGGCTCGTGAAGACAATCCAGTCGTAAGCGTGGGCGTCCTGGACCAGTTCCGCGAAGGCGCGAAGGTCGGTCGGCGGCTCGATCCGGATCGTGGGCAACTCGATCACGTCGGCGCCGAGCGCGCGCAGTTGTTCGGTCAGGACGCCGGCCTGTTTACGGGTTCGCGTCACCACGACGCGTTTGCCAGAGAGGGGCCGATTCTCGAACCAATTCAGTTCGTGGCGCAGCTCCACGACCTCGCCGAACACCGCCACCGCCGGCGCCGCAAAACCTGCCGCCACCGCGCGCTGGGCAATATTCTCGAGGGTTCCCACCAGCGTTTCCTGCCGGCCAGTCGTTGCCCAGCGGATCAACGCCACCGGCAAATCCTTCCGCACGCCGCTCGCCATCATTTCCTGGGCGATCGCTCCGATGCGCTCGACTCCCATCAGCATTACCTGGGTGCCGCCGAGTTTCGCGAGCGCTGCAAAATCAATCGCGCTTCCGCTTTTTCCCGGGTCTTCGTGGCCGGTAAAAAAGGTAACGTGCGAGTTTTTGCCGCGATGCGTAACCGGGATCCCCGCATAAGCCGGAGCCGCAATGGCCGAGCTTACGCCTGGAACAATGATGAACGGCAGGTCTGCGGCGGCCAGCGCCTGCGCCTCTTCTCCCCCGCGCCCGAAAAGAAACGGATCGCCGCCTTTGAGCCGAACCACGTTTTTTCCTTCTCCGGTTTTTTCGACCAGCAACGCGTTGATTTCGTCCTGGGAAAGCGTGTGCGCCCCGGCCTTTTTTCCAGCGAAAATCAGCTCTGCACTCTCTGGCGCCCAGCGGAGCATCTCCGGGTTGCAAAGGTAATCGTAAATGATTACCTCGGCCCGCTCGATGCACTCTTTCGCCCGCAACGTCACCAGGCCGAGGTCTCCCGGCCCGGCGCCGACCAGAAAGCATTGTCCCTTTTTGTTAGCCATTAATCGCTTCCCATAGTTGCCGCGACAATTTCATCCGCGACGAGGCGTCACCTTCAACTCGGGCCGAGCGCGGTTCAACGCGAGGAGGTTCGAAAACCTGGGCGAGAATGTTCATCGTCGCGCCGGCAATTGTGGCCAGCACCCCGACCGGCGACCCGCAGTCCCCTTCTAGCAACCGAAGGAACTCCCGCTCCGCTTCGAGACACAACAGCGTGTCGCGATGGTTGACCGCCTCGACCAATTTCGCGGTCGCAAGGTCATTGCCTCGAATTTGAAGAGCAATAATCCCCTGCCCTCCCGCCGAAGGAAAATCATCGGACGGCAGGGGCTCGGCGCGAAGAGTTGCGCCTTCGAAGGAAAATGAACCTGTCCTGAGGTCGTAGCCGAGGCGCTCTAATCCCGCCCGAGCCAACATGATTCCGCGCCAGTCGCTCTGGATTAATTTGCGGAGCCGCGTCGGCACATTTCCGCGCAAATCGACTGTCTGAGCGTCCGGATATTTCCAACGTAGTTGATATTGCCGCCGGACACTTCCGGTTCCAATTGCTCCCGTTGAAGATGAATCCGTCCTGCTAATCAGAACGTCTTCGACCGCGGCACGAGGCAGCACACCGCCGATTTGCAATCCTTCCGTCATCGCGCTCGGCAGATCCTTCGCACTGTGAACAGCGACATCGATCTCGCCCGCCGCCAGCGCGTGCTCGATTTCGCTGGTGAACAAACCTTTGCGGCCCGCGCGCCGATCGAGAGGCTCCGCCGTGCGAACATCTCCCCGGGTCGAGATGACCCGCGTTTCAATTTCCAGGGTCGGCCACGCCTTTCGAAGCGCCGCTTCGACCATTGCCGTTTGCGCGCGCGCCAGCTCGCTGCCCCGTGAGCCAAGAATGATCGTCCGCGCGCCCATTGAGCGCTAGAGCTCCGACGCCAGCGGCCGTGAATTCAGAGAAGGCGAACCCGCTGGACGGCCGCCTAAACGCGCCGCGAAATCGGACACGTGCCCGGAGATGATCTTTTCCGCCGCTGCCATTTGCTGGCGGCGCATGGCGAGCGATTGATCGGCGATCGATTGGAGAGAGTCGATGTCGTACAAGTAAACACCGTCCATGTCATTGACTTCCGGGGCCACATCCCGGGGCACGGCGATGTCGATGATGAAGAGCGGCCGGTCGGCTCGGCCGTGCAGCATCGGCGCCAGGAGTTCGGGCGTCAGGAGCGGTTCGTCCGCCGAGGTCGAGGAAATGAGAATATCGATCTCGCGGCATTCCCGGGTCCAGTCTTGAAACGGCACCGCCCGGCCCTGCACCAAAGCCGCCAGTTCTTCCCCCCGTTCCCGGGAACGATTGCTGACGCGCAGATCGGTCACGCCCCGCGAGCTCAACGCGCGCGCGGTGCGTTCGCTGGTTTCCCCCGCGCCCAGGATCAGCACACTACGCTCGCGCAAGTCCCCGAAAATTTTGCCGGCCAACTCGACGGCAACGGAGCCAACTGAAACAGCTCCTCGCGTAATCTCGGTGGTACTCCGCACGTGTTTTGCCACGCGAAACGCTCTCTGAAAAAGCCGGTGCAACGTCGGCCCCGCGCTCCCTGTTTGCCGCGCCGTTTCGTAGGCCTTCTTGACCTGGCCGAGGATCTCCGTTTCACCGATCACCATTGAATCGAGACCTGCGACCACTCGGAACAAATGCTGTGCGCAGGTTTCCCCGTCGTAGCGATAGAACACGTCGGTGTCCTCGAGGCCGGCCGGGGACTGCCAGAGCGCGGGCATGAGCTCCTTCGTCGCCAGGGGCTGCTCCGAGGCCCCGTAGATCTCGACCCGATTGCAGGTCGAAAGCACGAGCGCTTCTTTCATCGTCCCAGTGGCCAGCAAGTCCGCCTCGGCGGGCCCGCCGGCGTAACGCTCGCGCGTTTCCACATTCGCGGTGTGATGGCTGAGGCCGACGCAAAACAGGTTCATGACGTGCGTTGCGAGACGAAGTTGATGGCCCACAGGACCGAGACCGCCGCCGTAAAGGCCAGAATGCACAGGGTCGCGATCCGTTTCGGCGCCAGATGCCCAAGATGCCGGACCTGCAAAATCACTCCGTAAAAAATCCAGACCCCGATGGCGCAGACCATCTTCACCCGGGGCAACGGTTCGCCCGTGAAAAAGCCGCTCGCGAGGCCGGCCGTATAAAGCGCGAACCCAAACCAGAGAAGGCGCGTGATCGCGGCAAACAGATTCGTGAGCGGCGGAAGGTGATAGAAGATGGAATGGAGTTGATGCGTCTTGAGCTGACGTTCCTGGACGAGGTACATGACGCCCGCCACGCACGAGAGTGCGAATGCCCCATACGCCATCATCGAGATCGACGCGTGGAATTCGAGCCATGGGTTTACCGCCAGGCGCGCTCGATGCGGAATATCGACCGGCGCCAGGAGCGCAAACCCCTGGATCAGGAGGACGAGCGGCGTCGTGAATGCGCCCATGAGCGACAACCGATACGCCGGCCCGACCGCCAGGTAAATCAGCGCGACCGACCAGCCCAGAAAGATGAAGACCTCGAAAAGATTAGTGATCGGACACCGGCCGATGGCGTGCCCGCGCACATAGAGAAACGCGCTCTGCAACAGGAAGCCGAGGAGGATCGCGACAAAATTGAACCGGCGAGGCCTAAAGACGCCGTCACGCAACGTCGCCAGCGTGTGCGCGACCGCCACGGCGTAGCAGAGCGTCGAGAGGAGGATGAATTGGCGATCCACGGGATGGCCATTCTAGAGCGGCTTGCGCCCGGGGCAAAGCAGCTTCTATTCGACTTCAACTTCACCAATGTCTTTCCGCCTCAGGCTTCTCGGTGTTCTTGCCCTCGCAATTTGTCTTACTGGATCCGCCCTCGCCGGCGACGCTGCCTTTTCCGCGGACGGCAACCTAGTTTATGCGATCGCTCAAGGCGATAACCCCGCGGTGGAAGAGATCGATCTCACCGCGAAGACAATTCGTACAATCCCGGTCGCCGAGGAGCTGCGTGGGATTACCTGCACCAGCGACGACAAGTTGTATTGCACGACGCAAAATCATTTCTGCGCCTTCGACCCGAAGACCGGGGCGCTGAAAAAAATCCGCGACGCTAGTCCTGGAGCAGCCTTCTGGCGGGTCGCGTTCGACCCGAAAAGCGGCGCTTTGTTCGTCACGACCGATTCGGAGGTTTCGCCGCTCTATCGCTATAAACCCCCGAACGAGTGGAAATCCGTCCGAATGCGTCGCCACCCATTTCCTTCATGCCTGGTCTTCGCGGCTAATGGAGAATTGTTTTTCGCGGCTTACGGGGACTTATGGCATGGCGAAATTAAGTACGACTTCGAACAGTATTCTATCTCGGCCTACCGATACGCTCCCCTCGCGACGCTTGAGACGGAAAATAGCACGCCCGCTGAAATCGGCGTTTCCGATATCGGAGTAGCGGCCGAAACCGTCTACGTCCACTTGGCCAGGATGGGTGGATCGGGTGACGGCTGGTTGGCACAGTTGGACCGCCCGCGCCGGAACAGGGACGAACACGGAATGAACAGGCCCTTCGCCCCGGCAGAACGGCTGCCGATTTACGAGGCTGCGTTGCACTCGCTAAAAATCATCGAGGAAGAGTATCACGGCGTCAGCATCGGCGTTTCGCCCGATGAAAAGCGAGTGCACTACGTTCTCGGCAGCAAACATTGGCTCGCGACCAACGGCAAGGCCGAACAGCTGGAGCTGACCGAAAAATAATCGGTCGCGTCAGTCGCGGCCCTGAACCTTATCGACCTTCCAGGTCCCGCTTTCCAGTACCAGGTTGACCTTGAGTTTACGGTTCATATCCGCGGTCGCGCCTTTCAACATCACTTCCGCGGTGGCGTTCTTGCCGCTGATCTGCACGTTGGAGATTGAGATCTTTTTCGCCCATTGGTTATCAAAGTCCTGGGCATCGACAAAATAATCCCCGTTCAATCCTTCGGGGCCCCTCTTCATTTTGCCTATTTCATTCAGGAGCCGGGCGGTGGCAAAATGCTTCAATTCGGTTCGGTTACTCATGGGATCGCGGTTGGCAATCAGTTCCGTGACATACCAATGATAAAAACCCCGGATCGTCTCGCCTGGATTTGAGCTAAGTGCAGGGGCCGGCTCCGCCGCCGGGACGGAATGGCAAAACGTGAGGGTAATAATTGCGACGAGAATTGACGCGACTGGTTTCATGGCCCGAATCAACGCTCAAAATCTCATCGGCCGCCATCTTTTAGTTCAGCTCGACGATTAGGGAATCGCTGCCGGCGTTGACCTTTCGGGCCGAGTCGCTAGCGTCCGGGCGATGGGCTCCGATTCGATTGATAAACTGCGCGCAGCAGTCCGGGACGTACCGAATTTCCCGAAGCCGGGTATTCTCTTTAAGGACATCACCCCGATTCTGGGCAATGGGAAACTTTTCCGCGCGTCGATCGACGCGTTCCTGGAGCAGTGCCAGGGAAAGAAAATCGACAAGATTGTCGGGATCGATGCTCGCGGGTTTCTCTTCGGCTCCGCGGTCGCGTACGAGCTTGGAATCGGCTTCGTTCCTCTGCGCAAGAAAGGGAAACTTCCCTACAAAACAGAGAGCGCCACCTACTCGCTGGAATACGGCGAAGCCGAAATGCAGCTCCATGTCGACGCCATCGAGCGCGGGGAAAAAATTGTCCTCATCGACGATTTGCTCGCGACCGGTGGCACGGCCGCCGCGGCTGCGACGCTAATCAAAAAAATGGGCGGCGATTTGCTCGCGGCGCAATTCCTGATCGAGCTGGAATTCCTGCACGGGCGCCAGAAGCTGGAGGCCACGCCGGTGGTTTCGTTCCTGAAGTATTAAGCGCGCTAGCGGGCGTGGCAGGAACAGCTCTCCCCGCATCCGCTCTGTCGCACGACAACCTCCATTTTGATTTCCTGAAGCGCGAGCTGGTCGTGGATCAGGTTTAGCAGGCCGAGCGCACGTTCGTCCGGCATCTCGTCGCAGCGCAGCTCGATTCGGGCCGGCTTCCCGGCCAGTTCCGGATGCGCGGTGAGCATTTCACCGTCGAGCAGGAACGAAACGTAGGCGTTGAACTTCTCCTGGAGCTCGTGGAGCTGCTCGTCCGATCCGTCCCAGGGCCGGGACTCATTCATGGCCAGCAGCACTTCCCCGGTTTTCTGGTCCACCCCAAACAGATCGATCACCGCTGGATTCGCGACCCCAGTACGTGCTCTTGCGTGTTCATCTTCATGCTCTGCCATTGCGCGATGACTATGGCATGAGGTGAAGCTTCTGCCATTCGAGGTTGGACGTTGGGCGTTGGACGTTGGACGTTTCTCAATGTTGCCGCGCTTGTTGCTCCTTGCCTGCTTAATCATCGGGACTCACGTCTCCGCGCAATTCTCCCCCGCCCTCCTGCAAAACGACAGCTACTGGGGCGACGCCAAAGCAGAGTTCAACCTTTACGACGCCCAGATCGCGCGCGACGGAGCGCCGCGGCCCTGCGAAGTCCTGCACATCCTCGTGCGCGAGCCGATGGACCCGAAGCAACTCGTCAAACCGGATAATCCGGGCCAATCCGGCGCCGTTCCCGTCCTGAAGCTCAACCAGATCCTTCACGTGCCGACCGGCCTTTCCGTTCAGCAGCAAATGCATTCGAGCTTCTGGCGGGTCGATAACGCGCAGCTCCTCAAATTTTCGCTTACCAGCAGCGACAGCGTCGGCAACACCTACAAGGAAGGGCGCCGGGAGGGCGCGGCCTTCGGTTACGAGTATCACACTTCGTTGGACGGAATGGCCGGGGGAAAGGAAAACGTCGCGATCCCAGCGAACGGATTCTTCTACGACGAGTTGCCGTTGGTGGTCCGCACCCTCGATTTCCAAAAGCCCTCGACGCCAATCGAAGTCCAGCTCGCCGGTAGCATCATCAATTCGAAGAAGGACAATTTCGTCTTCAAACCGGCAAAACTTTCCTTCAAATCGACCGAGCGCGAAATCGACGTTGCGGTCGAGCACAGCGGCGGCATCGACCATTTCATTCTCGATCGCAATTTCCCAAATCTTCTCCGGCAATGGAACGCCGCCGACGGCAGCCGCTTGAAGATGAAGCGGAGCCTGAAGGTCGCTTACTGGAATTACAACAAACCCGGCGACCGCGAGAAGGCCCTGGCCGATCCGATGTTGCGGCACCCGGATTAGCACGTCGTAATCGTAATCGTGCTCGTGCTCGTGCTCGAAAGCGATTGAAGGAGCCGCCTTCCCCGCGTTTAATGACGCCGTGGCAAAACGAAGCAAATCCGAGGGCTTGACCTTACTCGGCCGAAGCGAAGCCGAACTGCCGGCTTCCCCCGCCGAAGCAAAACTTGAGACGTTCCCGAATCCGGCAAAACGCGCCTATCGCATCCGATTCGAGACCGCCGATTTCACTTCGCTCTGCCCGGTCACCGGCCAGATGGATTTCGCGCAAATCACGATCGAATACGTCCCAGCGAAACTTTGCGTCGAAAGCAAGTCGCTGAAGTTCTATCTCGCCTCGTTCCGCAACGAACGCGCCTTCAACGAAGCGGTCACGAACCGGATCCTGGACGATTTCGTGCGCGCCTGTTCGCCACTGGAAGCGATTGTGACCGCTCAGTTCTCCGCGCGCGGCGGAATCGCGCTCACCGTTCGGGCCGAGCATGCAAGGTAGGGACGCCGCGCTGCGGCGTCCGCCCGGGACGCACGCAATTATCCGGACGGCGCAGCGCGCCGTCCCTACCAGAAAATGAAACGCGCGGTCGTGCTGCTGAGCGGCGGCCTCGATTCGGCGACCACCCTCGCCATCTCCATCCGCGAGGGATTTGTCCCCTGCGCTCTTTCCTTCGATTACGGGCAACGGCACAAGCTCGAGCTCGACGCAGCCAAACGCGTGGCCGCCTCACGGGACGTGCACGAACACCGGATCGCCGTGATCGATCTCCGCGCCTTCGGCGGCTCAGCGTTAACGGGCGATATGCCCGTGCCGAAGAATCGTGAAGCCAGGGACGAAATCCCGGTCACCTACGTTCCCGCCCGCAACACCATCTTTCTTTCCTACGCGCTCGCCTGGTGCGAGGTCCTCGGCGCCGCGGACATTTTCATCGGCGCCAACGCCATCGACTACAGCGGTTATCCGGATTGCCGTCCTGAATTTATTGCCGCATTCGAGAAGCTTGCCGGGGTAGCGACGAAAGCCGGCGTGGAAGGAACCCGGTTCCGAATCCACGCGCCCCTGATCACGATGTCGAAGGCTGAGATCATCCGGAAAGGGACCGAACTCGGCGTCGATTTCTCTCTCACCCACAGTTGCTACGACCCGACTGCCGGCGGCCTGGCCTGCGGGGAATGCGATTCGTGCCGGCTTCGCCTCGCGGGGTTTCGCGAAGCGGGTTTGGTCGATCCGATTCGTTACGCCAAGCCGTGAAACGGTTTCTGAATATCTTCGCGCTTACCCAACCGGAACAAAGGATAATCATCATTCTCATTCTGTTGCTCGTCGCGGCCGCGTGGTTCAAACATCAGCGCGATCTGCAGAAGACGCTTGGACCGCAGTCGAAGCCCCAAGGGGCGGCGGTGTCTACACCGCCGTCCGATCGGCGGTTTCAAACCGCCGTTCCTTGATTAGGAATCGCGCTACAGCCCCGGCACATGGCCGTAGCCGATGAACGATGGACTGGTCCGGCCCTCGTCTGTCTTAGTTCGCGCCCGCGGCATCTTGAAATCAAACACGCTCACGCCATACCGCGATTCGCCTTCGTACGTCCTTCCATCGCTGGCGCCCACCATGATGCGCTGGTTTCCCTCCTTCTTGCGGCCGAGATAAATCATCGCATGCGTAATCGGCGGATCGCGCTCGATATTGTATGTCCCCGTCCAGAAAAGAAGATCGCCGGGCATCAGCTCGTCGAGCTCGAAAGTATCTTCGTGCCGGCTGTTCACCGCCTTGAACGTGCCCGCTTTCCGCAGCCAGATGTATTGCTGGCTTGAATCGCGCGGAACGTCGCGGACCCCATTTTGCGTTAGGACATAGAAAACGAACCCGGAACAATCCATGCCGCCGTTGGCCGGATCCGCCGAGCCATATTTGTAATCGAGATTGCGCGTCGTCAGTTCGAGCGCCAGGTCGACTACTTTGCGAACCGGTTCGGGATATTTTTCGTAGCCGGCGATTTCGCTGGCCGCAATCGTGGCGGGCGCGCCTTTCTTCTTCGGCGAGGGAGACGGGGAAGGGCTGGGCGTCTTGCTCGCCTCGGGTGAAGCGCCCGGACTGGCGGACGGCGAGGGCGATCCCTCCGGCGAGGGAGATGGCGTCGGCGAACTCTTGTGCTTCTTTTTCTTGCTCGGGCTCGGAGACGCCTCCGGCGTCGGAGAAGGCGAACTTTTTTTCTTCTTTTTCTTCGAAGACGCGCTGGCCTCCGGCTCTTCTGACGGGCTGGGACTCGCGGCCGCCTTTTTCTTAGGTGACGCCGATTTCTCCGGACTCGGGCTCGGTTTCGGGGTCGGCGATTTTTCCGCGGTCGCTTTCTTCTTCTTCTTGCGCGGCGCGGGCGTCGGGGAAGCGAATATCCTCTTTACCGTGGTGCTGAAATCTTCGGCGGGCGCGCGCCAGGCGAAGCTTCCAAGGATGGCGAGACAGGCGAATGCGGTAATCAGAATTCTCGCTGGTCGCATGGCCTCGGATAGTAGCACAGACGAGAGCGAATTGGAGCCGGCACGCCGCCGTGCCGGTTTTAGGGCGCTTCGCTTTTTCGGAACGGCCTGAAGGCAGGCCGTCTCCATGAATCAGCCTTTCGCCAGCTCGGCGAGCACCGCTTTGTTCAAGCGAATGCCGCCTTCCAGATTCTCGAGCGGAAAATTCTCGTTTGGCGAATGGGCCCGGCAGTCCGGCAGCGCGAGCCCCAACAACAACGTCTCCACGCCAAGAATGTCCCTGAACTGCGAGACGATGGGAATACTGCCGCCTTCCCGAATCACCGCGACCTCTTTGCCGAACGCTTCCTTCAAGGCCCGTTGCGCCGCTTCCCCAAACTGCGAACGCGGATCGGTCAGATACCAGGGCCCGCTGTGACCGCGGGTAATTTCCATCGTCACGCCCGGTGGAAGATGTTTTTTCAAATGCTTCTCGGCCAGACTAAGGATTTCGTCGCCATCCTGGTCCGGCACGAGGCGAAACGTCAGCTTCGCCATGGCGTGGCTCGCAATGACCGTCTTGGTTCCCATGCCCTGATAGCCACCGCCGATGCCATTAATTTCCGCCGTGGGCCGCCCCCAGATTCGCTCGAGCGTGCTGTAATCTTTTTCCCCGAAGAGCCCGGGCGCGCCGGTTTCGTCGAGAATAGCTTTATCTCCATCGATCGGCAGTTCACGCCATGCTTTTCGTTCCCAGTCCTCGAGCGGTTTCACCTGGTCGTAAAATCCTTCAATCGCGACGTGTCCATCCGCGTCGTGCAAAGTCGCCAGCAAACGCGCGAGCGCGGTGATCGGGTTTGCCACCGAGCCGCCGAAAACTCCCGAGTGCAAATCCATCTTCGCACCGGTGATTTTGACTTCCAGCGCCGTCACCCCGCGCAGACCGTAACTTATCGTCGGCACGCCTTTCGCGACCATCCCGGTGTCCGACACTACCGCGATGTCGCACTTCAGCGCCGCGGCGTTGTCGGAAAGAAACTTCGGCAGGTTCCCGCTGCCGATTTCTTCTTCGCCTTCGATCACGAAGTGAAGGTTTACCGGCAGGTCGCCGTCCTTTTCCATCATTTCCTGAACGCCAAGGATGTGGGCGAGAATCTGCCCTTTGTTGTCGGTCGCGCCCCGGGCAAAGACATAACCATTCTTGAGCACCGGCTCGAACGGCGGCGAATCCCAGAGATCGAGCGGGTCGGGCGGCTGCACGTCGTAGTGTCCGTAAATCATGACGCTGCGCCGTCCCGGTTGATGTTTGTTTCGGCCCCACACAATCGGATGGCCCGCGGTCGGAACGAGCTCCGCTTCAAGACCGATGCTCTGCAGCTTCTTCACCACCCATTGCGCGCAGTCGGTCACTTTACCGGCAAACGCCTTATCGGTGGAGACACTCGGGAACCGCAGAAAGGAATAGTAATCTTCAAGATAGCTGTCGCGCATGGCGCCAAACTAAACCGACTTCCTCACCTTTGGCTATCGCTACCTTCGCGCGACCCGCGGCCCGTCCCGCGAAACGCTTGTCTCGCTTCCATCCAGCAGTCAATGTTCGGCATGCCTGCCGAGGAACCGCGCCCTGCCGACTCCCAACTGGTTCGCGCCATCGGCGGGCCTGGGCTTACCGCGAACATCGTCAATTCGACCATCGGCGCGGGCATCTTCGCGTTGCCGGCGGCGGTCGCCGCTCAACTCGGAGGCGCCTCCGTGGTCGCGTACGTGTTCTGCGCCCTCGCGATGGTCCTCTTCGTCAGTTCCTTCGCGATGGCGGGCAGCCGCGTTTCCCTCACCGGCGGTCTCTACGCGTATGTCGAAGTCGCGTTCGGCCGTTATC
This sequence comes from Chthoniobacterales bacterium, assembly GCA_035274845.1. Taxonomy (NCBI): domain Bacteria; kingdom Pseudomonadati; phylum Verrucomicrobiota; class Spartobacteria; order Chthoniobacterales; species Chthoniobacterales bacterium. Next base: position 192,248 of record DATENU010000021.1, on the reverse strand, counting down.
TCGGTTTTCTCGCGGGCGTCCTTTATTTTCTCACCGCGATCCTCGCGATCTCCGGGGTCATCGATCTGATCGCGGGTTCCGTCGGGGGACTGGTCCCGCCGCTGGCGACGCCAATCGGACGTTTCCTCGTTATCCTTTGTCTCCTCGCCTTCCTCACCTTCATTAATATCCGCGGAGTGCGATTTGGCGCGCGGGCCGTGGAAACAGTCACGCTCGTCAAGCTGGCGCCGCTGCTTGTCTTCATCGTGGCCGGCCTGTTTTTCATCCGACCCGAAGCGCTCGCCTGGCCCGGCTGGCCCGCCGGCGACACCCTGGGGCGAAGTGTTCTCCAGTTGCTTTTCGCATTTGTCGGGGTCGAAGTCGCGCTCGTCCCCAGCGGCGAAGTGAAGAACCCAGCGCGCACCGTTCCTCGGGCCATTTTCATCGCACTCGGCATCACCACCCTGCTCTACATCGCGATTCAGTTCGTGGCCCAGGGCGTTCTGGGTAACGAGCTGGCCACCGCGGGTAACGGTGCGCTGGCCACCGCCGCCAGCCGTTTTCTTGGTAACGCCGGCCGACTCATGATGCTGATCGGCCTGGCGGTCTCGGCTTTCGGCTGGACCACAAGCGATATCCTCAGCTCCCCCCGAATCCTTTTCGCCCTGGGGCGCGACGGGTTTATTCCGAAATGGTTCGCGCGGGTGCATCCGCAGTTTCATACACCCCATATCGCGATCGCGACCTATGCGACGATTGCGTTCGCGCTTTCCTATAACTCCACGTTCCAGCAACTCGCCGTCCTTTCGAACATGGCCGTGCTCCTCCTCTACATAATGTGCTGTCTCGCCGCTGTGGTCTTAAAGAAACGCGATGTCCGCTGTGATGGGGCAGCGCCTTTCGACTTTCCCGGCGGCGGCATTATCCCAGTTGCCGCCATCCTGGTGATCGTCTGGATCCTGGCCCACGCGACCCGGGAAGAATTCGCCATAACCGGGGCGGCGCTGGTGGTGGCCACCGGGCTCTATTTTGTTCGGGCCCTGTTGGATCGGCGCCGGGCCTGAGCTGGAGCCCGGCCCAAGATATTGTGGTCGGGAGCTCCCCCAGCCCGTGATCTGGTGTTATTTTCCTTGCAACCCAACCCGCTTAAGCTGTTAATTGGCGTCGGCGGTCATCCTCGCGTCCATGCATCTTCACTCGCTCGAGCTCATCGGTTTCAAATCGTTCGCGGAAAAAACCATTTTCGAGTTTCACGAAGGCGTCACCGCCATCGTCGGGCCTAACGGATGCGGAAAATCGAACGTGCTCGATGCCGTCCGCTGGGTGCTCGGCGAACAATCGGCCAAAGCCCTTCGCGGTGGCGAAATGGCCGACGTCATTTTTAACGGAACCGAAACGCGCAAGCCGGTCGGATTCGGCGAAGTCTCGCTCACCTTCACCAATTGCGGCAGCGAGCTGGGCGTCGACTGGCATGATGTGCGCGTCACGCGCCGGGTCTATCGCGACGGAAATTCCGAATACCTCCTCAACAAGACGCCCTGCCGGTTGCGCGATATCCAGGCGCTTTTCGCCGACACCGGCGTGGGTCGCAGCGCCTATTCCATCATGGAACAGGGCAAGATCGATTTGATCCTGAGCTCGCGGCCCGAAGATCGGCGCACGGTTTTTGAAGAAGCCGCCGGCATTACCAAATACAAAACGCAAAAGAAGGAAGCGCTGCGCAAACTCGAGGCGACGGAAGCGAATCTCCTTCGGATTGGCGACATTATTAAGGAAGTGAAGCGGCAGATCGGTTCGCTTCAGCGCCAGGCGGGGAAAGCTCGCCGCTATCAGTCGTTGCTGGCCGATTTGCAGGTTCTCGATACGCATCACTCGCGCGGAGTGCTCGACACGCTCGAGGCTGACGCGGAACGCGGGCGAGCCGAAGTCGCGCGGCTCCAGGAAGCGGAACAAACCGCCCATGCCGGGATCGAATCGAACGAGAACGAGCTGGCTGGCAAACGGCGAAGCCTGGATGAAATCGACAGCGAGATCAGCGACGCCCGCGCGGAAGTGCAGCGGCTGCAAAGCGAACTGGCCGGGTTGCGCAACCGAATCGAATTCAATCGGCAGCGCGCCCAGGAGCTGGGCGAACTGATCGCGCGCAACGAGGCGGACATCGCGGCCGCGGAAGCGAAGCGGACCGAGCAGGCCACTCAACTCCAGGAAGCCGACGCGCTGATCGCCCGCACCAACCAGCTCCTCGCGGGCAAAGAGCGCGAAGTCGAACAATTCACCGAAAAATTGCAGTCGGCTCGCGGCGAGCGCGTGCAAAAGGAGGAGGAACTCCAAGCCTTGCAGCTCTCGCTTTCAAAACTCGAGAGCCGGATTACCACCTTGCAGAACGATCTCGCCGGCATGACCGCTCGCCGCGACGCGACCTCCGCGCGAATCGCGGAGTTGGTGCGGGGAGTCGATGAGGAAACGCGTCTTCTGGAAGCAGCTCGCGCGAATCTTTCCAGCGCCCGCGCCGCGATGGAAACCGAGCGGCAGACCGCCGAGCAACGGAAAGAAAATTTGCGTCAGGCGGAAGAGGAGGTCCGGCAAAATCAGACGGCCGTCGCCAATGCGGAGAAAGAGATTGCGCGGCTGGAACGGGTCAGCGCGGAGAAACAGGCGCGGCTCGAGGTTCTCCGTCAGATGACTGAAGAAGGAGAAGGCCTCGAGAAAGGTTCGCAGGCGGTTTTGAAGGGACTCGACGATCCGGAGCGGATTCGGCCGGCCCTCGCGGGCGCGCTGGTGGCGAGCCTGAATGTCGATCCTGAATTTGTTCCCGCTCTCGAAGCGGCCTTCGGTCGCAACATGCATGCGGTCGTCCTGCACGATACCGAATTGGCCGGGAAAATTTTCCGAACGCTTACCGACAAAAAGCTGGGCCTGGCCGCGCTGGCGATTCCCGAGTTGGCGGGCGACGCTCCCGATGTCGAGGCGGGTAGCCTGCCCGAGGGAGCAATCGCCTGGGCGAAAGACAAGTTGGATGCACCGGCCGAGTTGGCGCCGCTGGCCCGGCGTCTTCTGCAACGGGTAGCGATTGTCCCCGACCTTGCTTCGGCCATCACCCTCAAGAAGCGGTCGCCGCAGCTGCAATTTGCCACGCTCACCGGGGAGTTTGTTTCCCTCGAGGGAGTGATCTTCGGCGGAAGCCCGACCGCCGCGACCGATTCCCTTCTCGGCCGCAAAGCGATCCTGACCAGCCTGCGCCAGGAATGCGAGGCGCTCGAGACGGAGAAAAATCGTTCGGTCGCAAGTCGCGACCACGCGAACGAGGAACTCGACTCGGCTGTCGCCGCAGTGGAAGAAGCGCGCCGGCGCCACGAAACGGCGCACGAAAGTTTCTCTCAGACCGGGTTGGATATTGTTTCCGCGGAACGCGCGGTTGCGGACGAAGAACGAAAATTGGCGCAACTGCAAACCGAGAGGAGCACGCTCGATAAACAGATTCAAAGCGCCGACGAAAGGATCGCCCAACTGGAGCAGGAGCTGGAATCGGATCGCAAACAGCTCGCCGAGGCTCAGGGCCGGCAGAGCGCTGCCGAACAGGCCCGCGAAAATTCCCGCGCCGTCGAGGAAGAAGCTTCAGAGAAATTGAATGAGTTGCGCCTCGCCCTGGCGACGGAACGGCAGCGGCACGAAAGCCTCGTCCATCACCGTGAGCCGATGGCGGCGCGTGAAGCGGAACTTGCCGATCTGGCCGCGGCGCGTCGGGCCGATATCGCCACTTATCAGGACCGTCTGGCACGGCAGGCGCGGGAGTCCGAAGAGGCTGAGAGCAAAATCAGCGGCCAGACAACGGAGTTGGAAGCGGCGGAAAAGAATGTCGCCACTCTGACGGAAGAACGCGGCGGACGGTTGACCATCGTGAACGAAAAGGAATCGCAGCTGCGCAACCTCCGAAATTCCCTGAACGATTTGCGCGATCTGCGCGGCAACGAAGAGGTTCGGCAGACCCAGCTTCAACTCCGGATCGAAAACCTGGCCGAACACGTGATGCGCCGTTACCAGGTGGATTTGCGCGCCTTCACCGCAGATCCCTACGCGTTCCAAAAAACGCTGAGCGTCATCACTAAGAAGCGCGCGAAACCGGAGGGCGTCATCGAATCCGAAGGTGGATCGAGCGCTCCGCCGCTCGATGGCGGCGAAGCCGTGGCGCCGGACGCATCGCCCGCGGAGCGGCCGATCCACCAGGAAGCAAGCCTCGAGCAAATCATCGCCGATCTCACCCGCCAGCTCGATAACATGGGGCCGGTGAACCTCGATGCCGTGCACGAATACGACGAGCTCGAGGAGCGCTACCGTTTTCTCGAAACCCAAAACAACGACCTGGTCGCGGCGCGCCGCGAAGTCCTGGATGTGATCGCGCGGATCAACAGCACGACCCAGAAACTTTTCGCGGAAACCTTCGCCCAGGTGCGGATCAACTTCGGAGAAATGTTCTCGGAGATGTTCGGCGGCGGCCGGGCGGACCTGTCGCTTCAGGATGAAAACGATCCGCTCAATTGCGGCATTGAAATCACCGCCCGGCCTCCGGGGAAACAGCTCCAGACCGTGTCGCTCCTCTCCGGCGGCGAACGGACGATGACGGCGGTCGCGCTTCTATTCGCCATCTACATGGTGCGTCCGAGCCCGTTCTGCATTCTCGACGAAATGGACGCGCCACTCGACGAGAGCAACATCAACCGCTTCATCAAGGTGCTGGACCGCTTTGTTTCGCAGAGCCAGTTCATCATCATCACCCACAACAAGCGCACGATCGCCAAGGCCGACGTCCTCTACGGTGTCACCATGGAAGAGCGGGGCGTAAGCAAGCTGGTGGGGATGAAACTCGAAGCCGATCGCGGCAGCGACGGACAATTGATCCGGAGCCGCGCTTCGAATGGCAATGGCAACGGCACGACGCACGAACAGCCGCGCCAGGCCCATTTCGCGATGGCTAGCGAAGCGGACGAGACGCCGCGCGCCGCGCGACGGTAAGCGCATTCGCTGTAAACCCGAGGCTGGCGCAGCGCGCCGAGGGACCTCGCAATCTTTTCTATTTCAACACCCCACCCCCTTCTGCGAGACATTCTATACGCACCGATAGTAGTGTTAAAAAATCGGTTGTCACATTGGCGAGTAGCCACCTGGATATTACCTGTGGGGGAGATTATCGCTCAGGTTCTATCGGGAATCATTACCGGAGTCGCATTACAGGCATTCGCGGTATTGTGGAAGTGGATATCTCGACGCTCCCGAACAACCAAAGGAAAAAAGCGAAGGCAGCGCACCGTTGCCACTTGCTCAACTTCGCCCTGGCGGCGACTCCATTCGGGCCGCCGATCATAATTTCCAGAACGTGAATCGGAGGCAACGCCCGCGAAAGTGCTTTCGCGAGAATCGCAGCCAACCCCTCGATCCCACCTTCTGGTAACGTGGGGACGTTTGCCGGGCTTCTGGGAGGTCTTTCGCCGTCTGCCCGCCTTGGGATGACGACACAGTGGTTCTCCAAGCAAAATGTCATTTGCCGCCCCATACCCTTGCTGCCAAAATCTTAGATGCTCCAAACTGCGGAACGCGGCGCTACGACTTCGAAAAAAGCGCCCCACGAACGATATCTCGAGGCGTTTCGCTGGATGCTGCTCACGCGGATTTTTGAGGAGAAACTGGCCGCCCTGTATCGCGGCGGCATGATCGTCGGCGGGGTTTACCTCGGCCGTGGGCAGGAAGCGGTCAGCGCGGCCTGCGGAATGTTTTTGGACAAAAGTAAAGGCGACGTCTTTGCGCCCTTGATTCGCGACCAGGCGGGGCGCTCGGCTTTTGGCGAACCGCTCATCGACGTGGCGCGCACCTATCTCGGTTCCAAAGCGGGGCCAATGCGCGGACGGGACGGCAACATTCACCGGGGCCGCCCCCTTGATAACCAACTGGCCATGATCAGCCATCTCGGCGCGATGACCTCGGTGATTACCGGCAAATTGCTCGCGAAACGAATGAAGGGCGAAAAGGGGTTTGTTGGCCTGACGACAATTGGCGACGGCGGCATGCAAACTGGGGCCACCCACGAAGGAATGAATATCGCCGCGGTCGAGCACGTGCCGCTGGTCGTGGTAGCGACGAACAATCATTACTCCTACTCCACGCCTAACGATCGGACGTTTGCCTGCGCCGATTTGGTCGATCGCGCGAAAGGTTACGGTTACGAAGGCTACACCGTCGACGGGACCGATCTCGCCGCCTGTCTCGACGTTATCGAAACGGCCGTGAAACGCGCCCGCGCCGGCCGGCCCCCGCAGCTCGTGGTCGCGTCAACTTTGCGCCTCGCCGGCCACGGCGAACACGACGACGCCAGCTACGTCTCCGACGAAATCAAACGCGAGCCGTTCGCGCAGGACGTATTGGTGCGGACCGAAAAGTTTGTTGTTGAGCAGGGGTTGATGGACCGCGAGGCGTTGCAGCGACTGCGCGCGGAGATCGCCACCGAAGTCGAGGAAGCGGTCGCGACCGCGCAGCAGGAAGACCCGCCGCAGGCGAGCGAAGAAGATTGGTGCGCGCTCTCGGTCCGCCAGTTGGCGGATCGACCGGAATGACGAAGCACGAATGAGCGTCACCTACCTCGAAGCCATTCGCGAAGCCCAGGCTCATCTTCTCGAGAAAGACGAGCGCGTTTTCATTTACGGTCAGGACATTGCCGGCAAATTCGGCGGCGCATTCAAGGCGACGAAAGGACTGGCGGAAAGATTTCCCGGGCGCGTGTTGAACACCCCGATCAGCGAGGACGCGATGGTCGGCACGGCCATCGGCGCCGCCCTGGAGGGAATGCGGCCGATCGTCGAGATGCAGTTTGCCGATTTTTCCAGCATCGCGCTCAACCAGATTCTGAATAACGCCGGCACCCACTTTTACCGGACGAACGTTCCGGTGCCGATCACGGTACGGTTGCCGTCCGGCGGCACGAAAGGGAGCGGCCCGTTTCACAGCCAAAGCATGGAGGGACTTTACTCCCATTATCCAGGGGTGATCGTGATGACGCCGGCCACCGTCGAGGATGCTTACACGATGTTGATCGACGCGGTGGCGATCGACGACCCGGTGGTCTATTGCGAACACAAATATCTTTATTACCACCTCAAAGCGGACGCGCTGCCGAGTGACAGGATGCCGATCGGACAGGCTCGGATCGTCCGGCCGGGACGCGATCTCACGATTGTGACTTACAGCGCGATGCTTCACGAAGCGCTCGCGGTCGCCAGACAGTTCAGCGCCGAAGGTTATGAGATCGAAGTAATCGATCTCCGGACGGTGAAACCGCTCGATACGAATACCGTGCTCGCTTCCGTCGCGCGCACGGGCCGCCTGCTTTGCGTCGGCGAAGCATTTCCGTGGGGGGGCGTGACGGCGGAGGTCATCGCGCGAGTGGCGAGCGAAGGATTCCATTTGCTCGACGCGGCGCCCGGGCGGGTGAACGCCAAGGACACTCCGATCCCCTATCACCCGAATATCTGGAGCGAGCATCGCCCGAACGCCAAAACGATCGCCGCGAAAGCGCGCCAGATCTTAGCTGAATAATTATGCCGCAAGTCCCAATCACCATGCCGCAGCTCGGCGAATCGATGGCCGAAGCCACGATTGTTTCCATCAAGATCAAACCGGGCGACAAGGTTTCGGCCGACCAGGAGATCATCGAAGTCGAGACCGACAAGGCGGTCATGGGCGTGACCACGCCCTGCGCCGGCGAGATCATGAAGATTGAGGCGGAAGTGAAAGGGACCTACGCCGTCGGCGCTGTGCTCGGTTACGTCGAGGCCAGCGAAGCCGATGCGGCTCGTTTTCAAAAACGCTCGCCGCAACCAACCGGCGACGTCGCGAAAGAAATCCCCGGCCGGCAGGAAGAGTCTGCGAAGGCGGTGAAGACGCAGAATGGAAGCGGCTCGCATTTCCAGGTGGATGAAACCGCGTTGCCGCAGGTGGCCACAACGGCCGGCGACGGCTCGGGTGGTCTGCCGGTGCCGGCGAGTGCGAAGGGCGCCGGATATCTCTCACCGCGCGTTCGGGCGCGAATGCTGGAGTTGAGCCTGACCAGCGCCGACCTCGCCGGCATTGCCGGAACGGGCGCGGCCGGTCGCGTCACGATCAAAGATTTGGAGAGTTTTCTTGGCGGCATCGAAGGACTTTCCGCGGAGAAGCCGAGCGCAATCCGGACCGGCGTCGCCGACGCGATGCGCCGCAGTTGGACCCGCCCGCTGGCGACAGTGGGGCTTTCGGTTTGTCTCGACCCGGTTCTAGAGGACCGGGGAAAACGCCATCCGAAGCCGGGTCCGGCGCTTTATGTTCTTCGCGCGCTTGCCCTCGCTCTCGGCGAACAACCGGAAGCCGCGGCCCGCTTGATCGGTGGACGGGCGATTCGATCCGGCTCGATCGATATCGGTGTCGCGGTGGAAGCCGGGGAAGGCATCATGGTCCCCGTTGTGCGCGGCGCGGACAAGACCTCGCTGGGCGACCTGGCGAAACAATATGGAGAGCTCGTCGATCTCGCGCGGCGCCGGCGAATAACCGCTGAGCAAACCGCCGGAGGCATCGCCTCGGTGTCGAACTTCGGCACTTTCGGTTTGGACTGGGGAACACCGATTCCGTTGCCTGATCAGACCTTGCTTCTCGGTCTCGGCGCCGGGAAAAAATCGCCGACGTGGAATGAGGAGAAGGAGCAATTCGTGCCGACCACTCAAGCTGAGTTGACCTTGAGTTTTGATCACCGCAGCCTCGATGGGGGCGGCGCGGGACGTTTGCTGAAGCGGATCGTCGAGCTTCTGGCCGAGCCGGCGAAGCTGTAATCTCGGGTAGGGTGGGCGTCTCGCCCGCCGGCGAACGCGTCTCGCGTTCGCGAACTTGAAAGATTATTTTCGCGTGACGCGAAAACCGGCGGGCGAGACGCCCACCCTACCCGAGAGGTTGCGCCGCCTGCCTTGGCAAATACCTTCAGTCAATGGTCACTGCCATCGATCCCAACATCACGATGAAGGAACTGCTCGAACAGTTCCCCGGGGCCCAACGCGCTTTGTTCCGGAAATATCATATCGGGGGCTGCGCCAGCTGCGGGTTCAGTCCGGACGAAACGCTCACCGGGGTTTGCGCGCGGAATGAGAACCTGGATGTCGGCGAGGTAGTCGAACATATCGTGACAAGCGATGAAGCCGAGCGGGCCATGCAAATTGAACCGCGCGAGCTCGCGGAGCGAATCGCGGCCGGCGACGTCGTTTACCTGCTCGATATTCGCACCCGCGAGGAACATGACGCCGTGAAGCTCCCGAGCTCGCATCTTTTTACCCAGGAGCTCATGCAGGAAATCCTGGGCACTGGTTCGCGGACAAATCTTCTTGTGATTTACGATCACACGGGCGCGCGGAGCATGGATGCAGCCGCCTATTTCCAGGGACACGGCTTCGAAAACGTGAAAAGCCTGCGCGGCGGGATCGATGCCTACAGCGCCGAGGTCGATCCGAAGCTGCCGCGCTATCACGTCGAACAGGCATGAGTGACGACCTGCAAGCGAAGATCGAGGAAGCGGTCAAGAATCCGCGGAACCTCGGCGAAATGAAAGACGCCGACGCCATTGGCACCGTGGGGAGCGCCGATTGCGGAGACATGCTCCGGATGTGGGTGAAATTCAAGGAACAGGACGGCCGGAAAGTGATCGATCGCGCGACGTTCCAAACCTTCGGCTGCCAGACAGCGATCGCGGTGGCGAGCGTGGCGACTGAGCTGTTGGCGGGAAAAACGGTGGCGGAAGCGCAAGCGATGTCGGGGGAAGAGCTGGCCGCACCCCTGGGAGCATTGCCACCCGTGAAAATTCATTGCGCCCAATTGGTCGAGGGCGCCCTGCGATCGGCCTTGAGCGGTGGAGAAGCGCCGCAAAACACTCAGAGCAAGCCGACGGCGCCCACGCTTCTGCAAAGTTTCGCGGCTGACCCGACGCCGAAGAAAATCAAAGTGATTTTGGCCACGGATGAACACGGATCAAACACGGATTAGGAAATTGTTTCTTCAATTATCCGTGTAGATCCGTGTTAATCTGTAGCTCCTAGAAATTTCCCATGCACGAAAACAAAGAATTCACCTTATCGCGGGACGTGGAAGCGATTCAGATCCCGAGCGGAACCAAGACGACGATTCCGGAAGGAACGCCCGGTGTGATTACCCAGGCGCTCGGAGGCAGCTACACCGTGGCGACCTATCAGGGACTCGCGCGCGTCGCCGAAAAAGATGCTGACGCCCTGGGCCTCGAAAAATCCGATGCAACCAACGGCGCCGCGAAACCGGCCGCCCCCTTCACCGGCGAGGTCGATGAAAAAGCGGTCTGGGATCAATTGAAGCAATGCTTCGACCCGGAAATCCCCGTCAACATTGTCGATCTCGGTTTGGTTTACGATTGCCAGCTCACGAAACGGCCGGAAGGCGGCGTAAAGGTCGATGTGAAAATGACGTTGACCGCGCCCGGTTGCGGAATGGGACCGGCGATTGCGCACGATGCCCAAAGCAAGATCCTCACGATCGACGGCGTCGATGAAGCCGATGTCCAGCTAGTCTGGGATCCTCCCTGGAACCAGAACATGATCAGCGAAGCCGGCCGGATGAAGCTCGGCATGGTTTAGGATCTTAATCCCCCGCCAAGCCCCGGAACGGTTTCCTCTATGAGCTTGTTGTTCTTTCGTCGGCCTGATATCAACTCCGGATGCCTGCGGCCCCCAGCGAGGACATCACCCGCGAAGGTCTCTTCGCCTCGACGCGCTGGACAATTATTCGGAAGGCCGCCCAATCCCAGACTCCGACGATTGATTCGCAAAATGCGCTCTCGGAACTTTGCGGCATTTACTGGCAACCGGTCTATCTCTTCCTAAGACGACAGGGGAAGCCGGCCCATGACGCCCAGGACCTAACGCAGGGTTTTTTTGCCGATCTGATTGAGAACCGCGCCTACGCGCGGGCGGAACGAAGCAAAGGACGTTTTCGTTCCTTTCTCCTGGGTGCTTTAAAACATTTTCTCGCGGACGAACACGATCGCGATCGCGCGCAAAAGCGAGGAGGCGGCGCGATTCTGCGAGAACTCGATGACGTCGCGATTTCCGAAGCTGAGGTTCACGCGGCTCGCGCCAACAATGGAAGCGCCGACCATGTTTACGACCGCGAATGGGCGTCGTCGCTCCTGCGTCAATCGCTGAGCCGACTCGCGCAGGAATGTGCGGTCGCAGGCAAAGGCGCTTTGTTCCAAGCGCTGAAGTCCCAGCTTTCCGTGGGAGCTGAAACACAGATTCCTTATGATGAAATCGCGCCGCATTTAGGTCGCCCAGTTGTGACATTGCGGAGCGACGTCGGTAGATTGCGAGCCCGGTTTCGCGCCATTTTGCGCGAAGAAGTCGGCGGCACCCTCACGAATTCCGCTGAGGTGGATGAAGAACTCCGGTACCTTTGTCAGGTGATGACGGGGTAACGAGAAGCGAGAACAACCCAATGCCTGCCATACAAAATCGCGCGGGCCTTTGTCCGACTTGCGGGACGACTATCGATACGGGTTCGGCCGAGGCCGATCTTGGCTGCATGGTCTGCCTGCTGCGCGTCGGCCTTGATGACTCCGCCCACGAAGAAACCGCGGATTCACTGCCCGAAGTTGTGCCCGACCAATTCGGCGCTTACACGATCGCGCGACACGACGACGGCAGTCCGTGGGAGCTTGGCCGCGGCGCGATGGGCGTCACTTATCGCGCAATCGACGTTTCGCTGGCCCGGCCCGTTGCGCTGAAAATTATCCACTCCAATCAGAGCCGATCTCGCAGTCAGGCCACCGCGCGATTCACGCGGGAAGCGCGCGCAGCCGCGTCGTTGCGCCATCCGAACATCGCCACCGTCTATCACTTCGGGATTCGCGAGGAGACCGGCCAATGCTTTTACGCGATGGAATTAATCGAGGGCGAAACGCTCGAGGAACGGATGCAGCGCACGGGCCCGCTTGACTCCCGCGCGGCGGCTGAAATTGCCCGACAGGTCACAGAAGCGCTCCTGGCTGCTCAGAAACAAGGGCTGGTCCATCGCGACATCAAACCGTCGAACCTGATGATGGTCGAAGGCGACAACGGCGTGGATTTTACGATCAAGGTGATCGATTTCGGAATTGCGAAAGCGGTCGCGGAAACGACCGACGTGCGCACCCTAACGCATGCCGGTTTTGTCGGCACACCGGCGTTTGCCAGCCCCGAGCAATTCACAAACAAGCCGATCGATGTCCGGTCGGATATTTACTCCCTAGGCGCGACGCTCTGGTTCGTGCTCACCGGACACACGCCGTTTGGAGATTCTACCTCTAGGGCGCGAACGGCAAATCCGCCTCTGGCACAATTGAGAGCAGCGAAAGTCCCGGCGCATTTTCGAGCGGTTCTCCACTCGATGCTCGCAAACGAGCCGGCGGCACGTCCGGGCCTCCAGGAGCTTGGCGCAAAACTGGCGAGGTTCCGTCGGTCGCGCCGCGGAATCCGCACAGGCTATTTCGCGTTCGCCGCCGCAGCTCTTACCGTCCTGTCGGCCGCTCTCTATCTTTTCTTGCCACCAAAAGCGCCAGTGGAGAATTGGTCCGCGGACAAAAGCATTGCCGTTCTGCCTTTCGAGAATTTGAGCGACGATCCGACCAACGCCTACCTGGCAAGCGGCATCCACGAGGACGTGCTGGTGAATCTGTCAAAGATCGGAGGCTTGAGGGTTATTTCGCGCAATTCCGTCCTGGCGTACAAAACTGGTCCGCGCGATCTGAAGGAGATCGGGAAAGCACTCGGCGTCAGCGATCTGCTGGAAGGAAGCGTGCGGCGCGAAGGCAATCGGGCCCGGATCAATATTCAATTGATTCACGTTGCGAACGGCCAGCAGATTTGGGCGGAAAATTTCGACCGCGAGCTAGCCAACACCTTTTCAATCCAAAGCGAGCTGGCGCTGCACATCGCGGCGGCGCTCGAGGCGAATCTTTCGCCCAAAGAAAACGCTGGGCTCCAGCGCTCGCCCACGAAGGATGGCGAGGCCTATCTCCTTTATCTTCAAGCAAACAATCTGGTTGCTCCGTACCAAAAACCCAGAGCCGCCCTGGACGAAGCCGAGCGCTTGTACCAGGAAGCGATCGCGCGCGATCCTTCGTTCGCGTTGGCTTTCGCCCGGCTATCGCAACTAGAAACTTTGTATCGTAACGAATATGAAACTTCTTTTGCGCGCTCGCAAAAAGCACAAGCAGCCGCCGAGGAAGCCCTCCGCCTTCAACCCGATCTGCCCGAAGCGCACCTGGCTTTGGGGCGCTTCCATTGGGAGGGCAAGGTTTCCGCGGGCGAGATTGACCTCGACGCGGCGTTGCGGGAATTCACGATAGCGCAACGCAGCTTGCCAAACAGCGCTGAGGTTTTCGGTTTGATCGGCCGCAGCCAGCTCGACAAGGGGAATTTCACTGAAGCTATCGCCAATCTCAAAAAAGCAGCATCACTGGATCCCAATAGCGTCGAGCGCTGGCACAGGCTGTTCTTTGCTTACCATATTACTCGCGATTTCGCCTCCGCGGCCGGAGCACTCGACCACGCCATCGCCGTCGCGCCCAACCCATGGATGTTCCAACTCCATCGCGCCTGGCAGCAACTCTTTTGGAAAAAAGATCTGACCGCCCTCCAGAATCTGCCCGCCCCCACCGGCGATGATCCCGAAGGTCATCGCGCGGCCGATTTCGCGGCGAGCAGAATTTACATCCGGCAATTTGCCGAAGCCGAAAAAATCCTGCTCGCCGATCCGCATGATCCTATTGAAACAAACAAGGGCATGTTACCCAAAAAACTTCTCCTGGGCGCCTACTCCTTTATGGCTGGTGACAAGGAAAAGTCGCGGGCGCTCTATGAACAAGTGCGGCCAGGTTTGGAGCGCGCGGTCGAGGAGCATTCGCTCGATGTAAATGGCCATCTGCGGTTGGCGGAGGCCTACGCAGGTCTGGGCCGGAAAGAGGATGCAATTCGCGAAGCGCGCCGCGCCCTCGAAATTTTTCCCGAATCAAAGAACTTGTTAGGCAGCCTGAGCGATTCGCTCTACGCCGCCTGGATTTATGCAATGACTGATGAACCTGATCTCGCCATTCCGCTTTTGGCACATATCCTGGCGGCGCCGGCGGGTGAGAACGTGAACTCACTGCGAATTCACCCGCGATGGGACCCGCTACGTAACGATCCGCGCTTCGAGAATTTGCTTCGCCAATACGAGGCGAAGCAAACAGCAGCGCGCTGACGAATGATCTCGCGCTCGCGAGAATCGATGCCTTCCCTGGTCCACCGTCCCGCAGTTGATTGCCAAAGGGTGCGCGATCTTCGCATCAAGTGATGGATGGAACGCTGCGGGCGACCCTGAATTCGACGCGGGCCGCAAGAAGATCGCGCTCCATCAATCGATTTTCTGCAACGGACTACGAGATTTTCCGAAGGAACGGGTATGATTACAAAGCTCCATAAGGTCAGTCATGTCGTTCCGAGGAAACTCCGATTGAAATCAACAGCGTGGGGCTCGGCGATGGCGTTGCTGACAATACTTATTCATTTCGATGCTTCCGCTGGACCACGCGACCCGGATGCCGTGGCAGCACCTGGTTGGCTCGGCACCCCGCTCGTTATTCCCGGCAATGCGAATATCTTCGGTGCGGGTCACTCGTCTCCGCCTGAACCGGGAGGCGGAGGCGCGGGCCTGCTGCCTGTTTTGTTTAGGTTTGTTGCAGGTTCGCGAAAGATTCTGACCTTTTCTGATGTAGGCGGGCAAGTGGCGATTGATCCCGCCCACAGTAGCGGGACCGGCCCGGATGGCGTAGCAATTAACGAAGGAAGCATCATCTTGCCTTACGGGGGCATTTCGGGTTTTCGAGCATCGACCAGCGGGTGCCTGGTCGGCGTTTTTCTCGGCCCAGCAGAGCCGAAGGCCCCGGCGCCGAAGACCTTGGATTTCAGTTCCACCGGCGAAGGCACGGCATTCCCGAGATTGACACCAGAGATCGGCCAAATCTTTTTTATAGGAGACGGCTTGACCGGGACAAAAACGGGTAATCTTCAGAAGTTCGAGGTACCGCCTTCGGCCACGCGCCTTTACCTCGGCTTGGCGGATTCTGGTGATCGGCGGAAGGAAACGGCACCAGGTTATTACAGCGATAATACCGGAGCGTTTTCACTCACAGCTCACATGGCAACGATGTTGCCCCCAAGAGTCCTCGAAGAGGGTCCAGTCCGGCTACGCCCTGAAGATCCCATTACATTCCGAGACGGTAGGCAGGCGCGTCTTTCTCGTAATCAGTTATTCATTCGGGGCGCAAACGGCAAGACCGTTCGCGCCGCTGCTGGACGTTACGAAACAAAGGACGGACACGTGATTGTCGTCGACAAACAGGGCACGATCAGAAAATAAATCTCTTTCGCTAGACGCTCTGGACGCGAATAAATCGCCTCAAAGTTGAAGACTGCAAATGCCCGATCACTGCGCGGCGATTCTTTTTCTAAGCGTTTGACAGCACCGTGGAGGATTCTATAATCCTCTCCCCCGCGCTCGCCGATTTTTTTCGTGCGGCACTTTATCAGACAAAATTTGCCATGCCTTCCACTGAAATTATTTTGACCGAAAACGTCCCGGGCCTTGGCGCCGAGGCGGACGTCGTAAAAGTGCGTCGCGGGTACGCGCGCAATTTTCTTTTGCCCCAGGGCAAAGCCTACGAAGTTACCAAACGCAGCCTGCGTCAGCTCGACAACCTGAAAGCGAAACGGGCCGCGCGCGAAGCCGCGGAACTGAATGAAGCGGAAGAGCTTTCTCGCCGGATCAGCAAACTCAAAGTGGTCTTCACCCTCGAAACTGGCGAGACCGGAAAAGCGTTCGGATCGATCACCGCGCAGGATTTGGTGAAGCGCCTGAAGAACGAGCTCGGCAACGAAATCGATCGCCACCGCATTGTGCTCGATCATCCAATCAAGACCACCGGCGAACACGAGGTGCCGATCAAGTTGCACCACGACGTCACGGCGAAATTTATTTTCCAGGTGAAACCTTCGAAGGAAGAAGCTCCGGCCCCGGCCGCCGCGCCCGCCGGCGAGATCACCGAAAAGGCGAGACCGTTTAGGAAACGCACCGACCACAAATAGATGAATGGCTACTGATCCATCCCTGAGGGGAGGACAGCAGTCTCGCAAGAAATCGGGCAACGAGCCCGGCCGAGGCTGGCCGCAAAAGAATGGCGGCCAAAACGGCGGCGGGTCATTCACAGCTTCCTCGCAGGATATTCACAGGACGTTGCCGCACAGCGTCGAGGCCGAGCAGGGCGTCCTCGGTTCCATGCTGATTTCGCCGCGCGAAATCATCGCGGAATGCGTCGAAAAAATTAACGAGGACTATTTTTACGACCCCGCGCATCAGACAATCTACACGGTCCTGGTCGAGCTTTGGAACGCGGGACAGGGGATCGACCTAATCACGTTTACGCAGGTTTTGCGCGATCAGAATCTGCTCGAAACCGTCGGCGGCGCCGCGGCGGTCACGAGTCTTTTCACCTTTGTCCCGACGGCGGCGAACGTGACCTACTATCTCGAGATCGTTCGGGACAAATACATTCTCCGCCAGATCATCGCCGCCTGCACGGAAAGCGTGCGCCGTTCGTTCGAGGAACAGGATGAAGTGCACAACCTGCTCGACGAAGTGGAGCAGAAAATTTTCTCCGTGGGCGAAGATCGCTTCAAGGGCCAGATGCTGACCATGAAGGACCAGGTGATGGAGGCGATCGAAGCGATCGAACAGCTTTACGAGAGGCGCGGCGGAATTACCGGGATCTCGACCGGGTTCGCCGAGCTGGACCGAATGACGAACGGTTTGCACGAAGCCGAGATGATCGTGATCGCCGCGCGGCCCAGCATGGGTAAGACGGCGCTGGCCATGAACATCGCCGAGCATGTCGCGATCAATGAAAAATTGCCGGTGGCGGTTTTCAGTTTGGAAATGAGCAGCCAGCAGCTGGTGCAACGTCTCCTCTGCTCTCGGGCGCGGGTGAACCTGCAAAAGGTGCGGGATGGATTTTTGGCCGAGCGCGATTTTCCGAGTTTGACGGCTGCGGCCTCCAAGCTGGCGGAAGCGCAAATCTTCATCGACGACAGTGCGAGCCTGAGCATTCTCGAATTGCGGGCGAAGGCACGCCGGCTCAAGGCACAGAAGGACATCAAGCTGATCGTAGTCGATTACTTGCAGTTGTTGCGTTCGACGACGCGGCGCGCGCAGGACAATCGGCAGCTCGAAATTTCCGAAATCTCATCCGGCTTAAAAGGTCTCGCCAAGGAATTGAAGGTGCCGGTGGTCGTGCTGGCCCAGTTGAATCGCCAGCCGGAAGCGAGGACCGGCGGCAAACCGCGCCTGAGCGATTTGCGTGAGTCGGGCTCGATCGAACAGGACGCGGATTTAGTGGGCCTGCTGGTGCGGCCGGAAATCTACGAAGAAGATGAAGACGCCCGGGCCGAGAAAGCCGGTGAAGCCGAGCTGATTATTGCGAAGCAGCGAAATGGCCCGGTGGGCGAAATTGCGCTGACCTTCCTGAAGGAATTCACCCGCTTCGAAGATCGCGCCCGGAACGTTCCGGAGCCGATGTAACGCGCCAACGGCGCAATTTCATCTTAGCCTGGGGCAACGTCCCAGGTAAAACAATCGGAGGGCACCAGCGCTGAAAGCGCGACTCACGGCGGGTCATCACGAAGCGCGACCACTCAGCTTTGAATCGCGCTTTCAGCGCTGCTGACTAATTGCTATTTATCCTGGGGCGTTGCCCCAGGCTTGAAGTGATGCTGCGCCGTTGGCGCTGAAAAATTAAAGCGATTTCGCCGCCTCGACCACATGGGCGGCGTCGATTCCCATTTCCTTCATCACTTGATCGCCCGGCGCGCTCATGCCAAAGCGATGCAAGCCGACGATCTTCCCATCGAGGCCCACGTATTGTGACCAGAGCTGCGGCACGCCGGCTTCAATCGCCACGCGGCGCCGGCACGACGACGGCAACACTTCTTCGCGGTACTCGGCCGATTGCCGGTTGAAGCGCTCGAAGCAGGGCATCGAAACAACCCGCGTCCCCTCGCCCAACTCGCCGGCGGCTTTCATCGCGTGCTGCAACTCGCTGCCGCAGGACAACAGAATCAGGTCCAGTTTGCCGGTTTCGCGCTTCGCGATGTAACCGCCGCGACTGACGCCTTCCCGGCGCGTTTTCACGTCGATATCGTTCAACATCGGCACGGCCTGCCGGGTGAGGGCGAGCAAGGTCGGCCCGTCAATGCGTTCCGCCGCCGCCACAAACGCGCCGGCCGTTTCTTCCGGGTCGGCCGGCCGGATCACATCGATCTGCGGCATGACGCGGACCGAACTCACCGTTTCGACCGGCTCGTGGGTTGGACCATCTTCACCGACCCCAATCGAGTCGTGGGTGAAGATATAAATGTTCGGCAGCTTCGAGAGCGCCGCGAGACGAATCGAAGGGCGGCAATAATCGGTGAACACCAAAAAAGTCGCGCCCGACGCCCGGAAAACTCCGTGATAGGAAATGCCGTTCATGATCGCGCACATGGCGTGTTCGCGAATTCCGAAATGAATGTTGCGGCCGCCCGGCGTCTCGCGGGTGAAATCGCCGCCATCCTTAATGTAATTCAAGGTCGAGCCATGGAGATCCGCGCTCCCGCTGACGAAGAACGGCATCGCCTGCGCCAGAGGCTGAAGCGCGTCACTGCCGGCCTTGCGCGTCGCGATCTTCGCATCCTTCGGGAATTCCGGAATTTTCGCCAAAAGCCCGGAATCCACCTTTCGGTCGATCGCGTCGTCGAGCTGCTTTGCCTTCTCCGCGTTTTTCTGGCGCCAATCGCCATACATTTTTTCCCAGACGCCGTAATCCGCGAGCAGCTTCTTTTTGTGCTCCGCGAAATAATCGTAGGTCTCTTTCGAGACGAAATAATGTTCCTCCGGCAGGCCAAGACCTTTGCGGGCCGCATCGACGAATTTCACGCCCGCTTCCCCGTGCGCTTTGAACGTCCCCGCGACCTCCGGAATGCCTTTGCCGATCAAGGTGTGCGCGATGATGAACTTCGGCCGGCCGTTGTTGTTCTCCTTCGCGTTATTGAGGGCGTCGAGAAACGCCTGCATGTCCTGGCCGTTGATTTCCTGGACGTCGAAGCCGTACGCCTTGAAGCGCATGGCGGTGTCCTCGCTTTGCGTGGCCGTCGCCGGCGCATCGAGGGTGACGGCGTTCGAATCGTAAATCAGGATCAAATTATCGAGCCCGAAATGTCCGGCGAACGCCGCGGCTTCCGCGGAAACGCCTTCCTGCAAACAACCGTCCCCCGCGAGACAAATGCAGTGCTGATCGAAAATGCGGTGCTCGCTCGTGTTGAAACGTTCCGCCGCCATTTTCATCGCCACCGCGATGCCAACGGAATTGGCCACCCCCTGGCCGAGCGGGCCGGTCGTGCATTCGACTCCCGGCGTCTCGAAGAATTCGGGATGGCCCGGCGTCTTGCTGTGCAATTGTCGAAAATTTTTGATCTCCGCCATCGGCAAATCGTAACCGCTCATATGCAGCCAGGCGTAAAGGAACATGCTGCCGTGGCCGGCGGAGAGGACGAAATAGTCACGGCCGATCCAGCGCGGTTCATCCGGGTTATGCTTCAGGACGGAGCCGTAAAGGACCGCGCCCATTTCCGCGCAGCCCAGGGGAAGACCGAGGTGGCCGGATTTCGACGATTGCACCGCGTCCATCGCCAATCCGCGCGCCTCGTCCGCCGCGCGTGAAAGAATTTCCAGATTTAAACTCATGAACACGGGTATAGTTCGCGTGTCTATCGAAACCAAGCGCAATCCAGCCGCTTTCTGATGAAATTGAAAATCGAAAATCGAAAATCGAAAATCGAAAATGCCGTGAACCGCCCCGGCCTTCTCCACATCATCGAACGCCTCGAGGGTTTCCTGCACAAGCTTCCGGAGACCATCCAGCGACCGGTTCTGCATGAGCTGACCCCGTTGAAGGAATTGTTCCTGCAACAGCGGCCGCCGCGTTTCGTGCTCAGTGGGTCGAATCAATTGCCCCTCCAGGAGGTAGTCGCGACGCTGTTCGGCGGCGAGCAGCCACCGGCGGAATCGCGCGATGTGCTGATGGAGTTGTTTCGCTGGCATGCGATGGACTTGAGCGGGCGCGGCGCCGTTTCGTTCCTCGATGCGAGGGGTGCCGAGGCACGGACCATCCCAAAAATCCGCGAGGAATTGGAGGAGCATCCGGCCGACATTTTGATTCATCTCGCGAACGAGGGTGAGGGCGTCCGGGAAGTGCAGAGCGAGCTCGAAAATGTCGCGACCTTCCTCCGGAGTGCTTCGGCGGCGGCGACCAAACCCAAAGTCGTTGGCGTTGTTTTGCGGAACGCGAAGAGCGCTCGCCACGATTTTCACCTGGAAGAAAATCGTTTGGCGGCAAATGCGAAGACGAAAGAGCTTCTCCAAACCGCGCTCCAGGAGCAGCCGGGAATTGCGGAGCATCTTCTCCAAGTCGTGGAGATCGCTTCCGGCGAGTCCGGCGCCTCGTCCGCGAGCCAGACGCAATCGTTCCTTTCCCTGCTCGCGAGAGGTATGCCGAACCAGGCGCGGGTGGAAATGGCCCGGCTTGCCGGGGACCGTGGCGTCCAGGGCGAGATCGCCCAATCGCTGGTGAAATCCACTACCGCAATTTGCGCAGCGATTGGGGCGCAACCAATTCCCCTGGCCGATTTGCCGATTCTGACCGCTCTCCAGCTCGTGATGGTCTCCGGGATCATGTATATCAGCGGCCGGGAACGCAGCCTCCGAGCCGCAACGGAATTCGTCGGAGCCCTGGGGGTGAATGTGGGAGCCGGGATGCTCCTCCGCGAAGGCACCCGGGCGCTTCTGAAATTTTTCCCCGGCTGGGGCAACGTGGTCTGCGGGGCTGTGGCCGGAGCCGGCACCTACGCCATTGGTCGGGCCAGCATCGGTTATTTCCTGGAGGGCATAACCCTCAATGACGCCCGTCGCACTTATCTGGCCAGCCGGAAAAAGCGTGCTCGTCCCGAAACCCGGCGAGTCAAACAGATCGAAGCGGCGCACTGAGAGACGCCGCCAGGTATTGGAATAACTTGTGAATAAAATCTCCGATACGGTGCTTATTGTTCACATTTTTTTGTGAACAAAACGCCGCATTTTCCCCTTTCCCGGGCCCCGGCCGGCTCCTCTCGATGAAGCTCTCCGAAATCGACGCCACGCTGCGTGAAATTCGTGTCTCCCCGGTCAAAACGCTTGGTCAAAATTTTCTGCACGACCGGAACCTCGCGCGCTGGATCGTCGAAAAAGCAGACCTGACTCGTGACGATTTCGTAATCGAAATCGGCCCCGGCCTTGGCGCGCTCACCGAGTTCGGTCTTGAATCTGGCGCCAAGGTTCTCGCGATCGAAAAAGACAGGCGACTGGCGGAATTTTTGCGGACGCGTTTCAAGAACGACCGGCTTGAAGTGCTTCACATGGATGCACTCGATTTCGATCTTCGGCCGTTGTTCGCGAAGCGGCGGGTGAAGCTGCTGGGAAATCTTCCCTACTACATCTCGAGCCAGCTCCTTTTAAAGTTCACCCAGTATCCAAGTCCTATCTCATTATGGTTGTTAATGTTACAAAAGGAGATGGCGGGGCGCATTTCCGCGGCGCCCGGGACGAAAGATTACGGCGCGCTTACTCTCGTCATTCAACTTCAATATCGTGTCGAATATTTGCGCACCGTGCCGGCGAGCGTTTTTCTCCCTGAGCCGGATGTCGATTCTGCTTTTATTCGCATTACACCGCGCACGCCGGGAGAACTGCCGCAGCACGACCCGGAAGTTTTTTCTCGGCTCGTGCGACAGGGATTTTCCCAGCGTCGCAAGCAACTTCGAAATTTGCTCCGGGAGGAATTGCCAGACTGGGCGGAGGCCGCGAATGCGATTGGCTTCAATCCCCTGGCCCGGGCCGAAGAGCTGAATCTCGAGCAATGGATTGCGCTCTCGAATCGGGCCCGGTCCGGAGCCGCCGCCATCGAGGATTCACGCGCTTCCGAGCGTTTTCCCGTGGTAGACGAGAAGGACCAGTTACTGGGCGAGGCTCCCCGGGGGGAAGTGCATGGGAATAACTTGCGCCACCGGGCCGTTCACATCCTGCTTTTCAATAAGAAAGGCGAGCTTTTTTTGCAGAAACGATCCAGTTGGAAGGACCGGCATCCCCTGCTTTGGGATTCCAGCGCCGCCGGCCATGTGGAGGCTGGCGAAGATTACGACGCCACGGCCATCCGGGAGCTGGAGGAAGAGCTGGGGGTTGCCACCGAGTTAACTCGCGTGGCCAAGCTTCCCGCCTCGGAACGGACTGGCCAGGAGTTCATCTGGCTTTACCAGGGCCAGCACGACGGGCCCTTTCGATTGGCCCGGTCTGAGATCGAGCATGGCGAGTTTTTCCCGCCTGAGGTCGTTTCCGGCTGGATCAAAGCCCGGCCGGACGATTTTGCTCCCGGATTCCTGGAATGCTGGGCGGCATTTTGTTGTAGCGACGCCGCTCAGTCGGCGTAACGCGCGCGAAGCGGAGGCAAAGCAGATTTACGGCGACAGAGCGCCGTCGCTACAACTTGAAGCCTAGCGGCGTCCGCGGGTCTTCTTCCCTTTCGCCTGTTTCTTGCCTCGCTTTTTGGTGGCCTTCACCGGCCCCCGAAAAACCCGTTCCGGCAGATCGCTCATGGCCGATCGCTTAAATTTGCGGGCCGCGCGCCGCGCGCCCTCTTTGCCTCCGTACCCGGAATCGCTAAACAAGCGCGTGACTGTCTCTCCGCCCCGCAGAAAGTGCACCTGGAAACCGTGGGTTTGTTTCTTGGCGCGAGGCTTCGTATCGATGCGCCGGATGTTTTGTTCCGAATCGGGATTAGCTCGTTTTTTCATGAATCTTGTGGGGATCGCTCACTCTAAGTAGCCACAACACAACTGCAAACACACCCTGTCCTAATGTTCAGTCTTCCACGACGATGGCGGCGGCAGGTGCCAGCCTTGCCATCGCTTGTCGTATTCGGGGGCCGGCAGCAACACGTAGCAGGGATGCCGGGGCGAACGCATCCAGCTGATCAGCTTCACCAAGTCGGACTCGGCCATGGTGGTGCATCCCGCGCTGGGACGATCGACTCCGCGCCGGATATGAAAAAAAATCGCGCTGCCGGCGCCGGGCACGGGCGGATCAGAATTGTGCCGGACCTCCACCAGCCACCGATAAGCGAAATCGTTGTGCCGCATCTTTTGTTTTGCAAACCAGGGCGGCGGGTTCGCCGGATCGGGAATCGTGACAAACCGGTTGTACTCCGGGTGCTTCACGTCATCGATCCAGGCGTCGGCGGTCGTGACCTGATGGAACGGAAAATCAGCGCCGGGCGGAAGCTGCGCATCGTAGGTATAAATTTTCCCGATCCGAAAGACTCCGGCCGGCGCGCGTCCGTCGCGCTCGGATTTGCGCAGGCCGCTTTCGTTTTGCCCGTCGACCCCGCTGCCCCAGGCGAGTCCGTGTTTGCCAAAGAGAACCGGCCACCGCGCGGTGACCGGCTGCCAGGCAGCGCCCGGGGACCGTTCGAATAACTGCAACTCGCCCCGCATGGAGTTCCAGGTAGGCGCGATCCCCACGATCAACTGGGTGCAATCGTCCGGCACACCCGCGGCACATGCGCTGCTAACCAGCAAGCCCAGCGCGCCCAGTCCAACAAAAGTTTTTCTTAGCATTTCCCAAACTTAGACGCGCATCTTATTGCTTCTGTCCAACCCAATTGCGCTGTTGAAAAAAATCCTGCCTTTCCTTTTTCTGGTCTTCGTGACCCTGGCGCTCTACGCGCCTTCCTTGCGCAATGATTTTGTGTGGGACGATACCGCCCTGATCCTGCGCGATCCCCTCATCCGCAGCTGGCAGCTCGCCCCCGAGGCGTTTCAGCATTTTCTGTTTATCGATGCGACTGCGTCGGACTTCTACCGGCCGATTCAACGCCTGACTTATTTGCTCGATTACTGGGCGTTCGTTTTCAAGCCGGCCGGCTATCATCTCACCAGCATTCTTTGCCATCTCGGCGCAACCCTGGCGCTGCTCCTCCTGGGCAACGAGCTGTTTCGTCTCTGGGAAATCGAGGAACGAAAACGGCGGCTGCTCGCCTTCCTGACCGCCCTCGCCTGGGCAATTCATCCGCTCCATACCTCCGCGGTGGCGTACATCTCAGGGCGGGCTGATCCGCTCGCGGCGGCCTTCGGATTCCTCGGATTGTTTTGCGCGATCCGCTCCCTGGCCGCGATCGGGTCGCGGAAATTCACTCTCCTTCTCGCCGCGGGAACGCTTTTTCTCCTGAGCGCCTTGAGCAAGGAAAGCGGACTAATTTTCCCGATCCTGTGGGGCGCGATTGTCATTCTCAGAAAAAACTGGAGACAGATTCTGCCCGCCACCGTCGTTCTCCTTTTCGTCGGCGTGAGTTATTTCAGCCTGCGATTACCGGCCGAACACATACCGCCTCCCCGGCTCCGCCCGCCGGCGCCCTTGCTCGTTAGGCCGATCATCGTGGCCCGGGCTTTTGCGGAATATACCGGCCTGATTCTGCTGCCAGCCCAGCTTCACATGGATCGCGACGTGGAATCGCATCCAAGCGGTCCGAACGAAGTGAGTCTCACCCACTCTGCGTGGCGCGAGCTCCAGACTCTTCTGGGAGTGATATTGATCGCCGCCGCGATCTATTGGTCGATCCGAAGCCGCCGGCAGGCGCCCGCGGTCTTTGGTTGCCTGGTGCTCGCTCTCATTACTTACATTCCGGTCAGCGGAGTTTTACCCCTGAACGCCACGATCGCCGAGCATTGGGTCTACCTTCCGAGCGCCTTTCTTTTCCTGGCTGCGGCCCTGGCCCTCTCGAATCTCCGGATTCCGTCCGGCGTCCTCATCCCAGTGCTGGCGCTTTGGCTGGTCTTTTTGGGAACCAGAACCTGCCTGCGAACTTTCGATTGGAAAGATCAGCGCACCTTTCTCGAGCGCACGATCGCGGCCGGCGGAGATTCCGCTCGAATGCTGATCAACCTCGCCAGCCTCGAGTTGCACGAGGGGAAACTGGACGCCGCGAAAGCGCACCTGGAGACGGCACTCAAGAAGGAGCCGAACCAGCCGCTCGCGGTAATTAACCTGGCGGTCGTCGCGATCCGGCAAAATGATTTTGCCGCTGCCCGGGAGCTTCTCGGCCGCGCCAAAGATCTGCCGCTGGTAGACGCGCAAGCTTACGAACTGCTGGCCGTTCTTGAATTCAAGGAGCACGAGAAAGTCGATCCGCTGCGGTTTCGGCTCGCCGCCCGGACGGGCCCGCCGCATTGGAGAATCGAGAAGCGCTACATCGAAGTCCTGGACCAAGTCGCCGGCCCACCGACCGCGATTCATGAGTTACAGCTATGCTTGCAAACCCAATGGTACCGGGCCGAGTCGTGGCAAATGTTGAGCCGGCTCTTCGCCAAATCGGGATCCAGCCGCCAGGCGACCGAAGCCCTCGAGCAGGCGAACGACTACGACGTCCATCTGAGCGAGCACGCGGAAGTGCCGCAGCCCTGATGGGGCAAAATCCGAGATTCGAGTTTCGGATTTCTTAGCCGCAATCGACGCTCGGGGTGACAGGCTCTCCCTTCCAATAGTAACGACCTTAGCTTTTTACGTGACAGGCACTAAAAAGATGTCAGGTTGTGCCCTCCTTCCGGGCGGAAACGAGCACCGTTGCCCAAACTATTCGTCAAACTATGAAACGAAAATCCGAGACGCAATCAGCCTTTTCTAACCTCCGTGTTCGAACCGTTCCTGTTCTGCTTCTCGCCAGCATCTTTTTCGCGCTGTCCGCCACTGCAAGCCCGCCAGAGCTCGGCTCGGGCGCGCTCTCCAGGGCAACCGTTGAAAGGACGGCGGCACGGCGCCTGGACGAGCGAGGTTATCGTCCGAACAGCATTCCGTTGCCTCGTTCGCGAGACGCAAAAAGTTCGGACGCTACCCTCGCGGGAATCGGCGCATGGTCGCTACTCGGCCCTCCAGGCGGCAATGTCACTGATGTCGCCGTCTCGACGGTCGATCCAAACATCGTGCTGGCTGGCACCGACACCAGCCTCTATCGCTCCGCTGACGGAGGCAACAATTGGTCGGAGGTGCCTGCTCTGATTGGGACGAGCGTCTACGACATAGAATTTGCAGCTAGCGGCAAGGTGTATATCGCCACCCTGGACAGCATCAGGGAAAGTACTGACGGCGGCCTCACTTGGACACCCCGCAACCTCGGCATCGGAGCTAACGACCAGGTATTGGACATCGCGCTCGACCCATCGAATCCCTCCATTCTTTGGGCAGGGGTAGCCGACGCGAACGGCGCGCAGCCGATCAACGTCATGCGCTCGGTCGACGGGGGCGTCACTTGGGCCAATCTCACGCCGCCGTTGGGCCAGGCGGTGAGCTGCCAGGCAATCGCAGTCCATCCGACCGATTCGAACACCGTAATCGCCGTCTTTGGTGGCGCCTTCGGCGGTGGCCAGGTGTGGGTGACGACCAACGGTGGAAGCTCCTGGACGAATCGTTCCGCCGGCCTGCCGAACAACCCAATGCAAGCGGTTGTTTACAATGGCACGCGGCTGCTCGTCGGCGGCGGTCAGCTTTTCGGCGGACAAAACGTCGGCCTGTATGAGTCGCTCAATCTCGGTATGACCTGGACCCCGCGGCACGATAACACCTGGCCACGGCTGGTGGTCACCGACATCGCCGTCGATCCGAACGATCCGCAAAAAATCTTGGTGGCCACGGACGGCACCGGCGTCCACCGCAGCATCGACGGCGGCGCAACCTGGCAGATCGGCATCGGCGGGACTTCGGCGCTAGCCGCACGTTCCCTGCGTTTTCGGCCGGGCAACTCTACCACGCTGTTTCTCGGCACCACTTCCCTGGCGGTCTTTCGCTCTACCGACGGCGGCAACACGTTTACCAGCTCGTCACGCGGCATCTCGGCGATCGATCTGTTTTCCATTCACGCAAACCCGCTCAACCCGAACGAGCTGGCGGTCGCATTTCAAGGTTCGAATAATGGCGGCGTCTTCTCTTCCACGGACGGTGGCACGACTTGGAAATTGGAATCGGCGCCGCCGACCCGGTATAGCGCCGTTCGCTTTGCTCCGAATGGAACGCTTTACGCCATCTCCAGCGGCCCTTCGACCGTTGCCCCGGAGGGTCTCTATCGGCGGGAGAGTAACGGCACTTGGACATCTCTCGGCCCCGACCAGGGCACCCTATTTGAATCAGATCTCGCCACGATCCGTTTTAGCATCAACAATCCGAACCTGATCCTGCTTGGAGGCGCGGACTTCGGAGTGGCGGGCTTCGAGGGCACTATCTGGCGCTCCATCAATGCCGGCGGGATGTGGACCAAGGTCGACGAGTTCAGCAGTTCCCAGAAAGTAATCGACATCGAGATCGTCGAGGATGGACTCGATCAGGTCATGCTCGCGGCCTACGACGATTTATCTGGCGGTAATCAGGCCGGGGTGCGGCGCTCCACCAACGGCGGAATGTCGTGGGTCCCATCCAGCTCGGGTTTGCCCACCTTCTTGCGCGCACCCCACTTGTGCGCCTCGCCTAACGACCCACAAACGTTCTTCCTGGTGGGCTCGCTCAGCTTCAGTTCGAGCGGGCTATTCCGCAGTCCTGACAGCGGCCAAACCTGGGTATCCACGGGCTGGACCGGCGCCGGCTCGGCCAACGACATCGCCTGCCACCCTAACGGGCAACTGCTCTTTGTCAGTCTGACGAGTGAAGGATCTCAAGTCGTGCGCTCGCAGAACGGGGGCATGACTTTCTCGCCATTCGCCAGTGGCCTCCAGGGTGTGGGGAATCCCCGCGAACTGGCCTTTGCGGGTTTCTCCCGACTCATGCTGGCCAGTGGCAAGGGAAGTTACGGGACCGATTTGGGCCTGCCGACACCAACCCCAACCGCGACGCCAACACCGACAGCTACTCCGACCCCAACCGCGACCGCGACGGCCACGCCGACACCAACCGCCACTCCAACCGCGACGGCCACGCCGACGCCTACATCTACTCCGAGTCCAACGGCGACCGCTACCGTTGCCCCGTCGGCAACGCCCACTCCAACGGCTACCGCTACGCCCAACACCGCCCAGGCTTTAAACATCTCGACCCGGCTTCGGGTTGAAACTGGAAACAACGTGGTGATTGGCGGCTTTATTATCACCGGCACCGCCACCAAGACCGTGGCAGTGCGCGGCATTGGACCATCGCTCTCCGGCTTTGGAATCAGCGACCCCCTGGCCGACCCTACCCTGGAGCTTCGGGCCAGCGACGGCTCCCTCATCCTCGGAAACGACAACTGGCAGGATGATCCCGCCCAGGCGACGCAGTTGACTGCGCTCGGGCTGGCTCCCACCAACTCGAACGAGTCGGGACTGGTGGCGCCGCTTCAGCCGGGAGCCTACACCGTGATCGTGGCCGGAAAGAACCAGGGGACCGGCGTGGGGCTGGTGGAAGTTTACGACACGAACCAAGGCGGAGCCTCGCAGCTGGCGAACATCAGCACGCGTGGATTCGTCCGGACAGGCGAAAATGTCATGATCGGCGGCTTCATTCTCGGCGGGTCCAGCAATCCCACGCGTGTAGTCGTGCGCGGCATCGGACCGTCGCTCGCTCAAGCCGGTCTTAATCCCGTCCTGGCTGATCCCATCCTGGAGTTACGCGACAGCAACGGAGCCCTCCTTATTTCGAATGACAACTGGCAGGACGATTCGGCTGCCGCGGCGCAGCTAATCGCAAATGGTTTCGCGCTTTCGGATCAGAAAGAGTCGGGGATTTTCACGTCGCTGCCCGCGGGAAGCTTTACCGCGATTCTGGCTGGCCAGAGTGGCGGCATCGGGATCGGCCTGGTCGAAATTTACAATTTGCACTAGGTGGATCGAGCGCTCCGCGCTCGATGGCAAGGGCCAGCGCATATTCACCACCATCGCCCGCAGAGCGGCCGATCCACCTATTTCGGCAAAAGCGACGGTATCGGTCTCGTCGATATTTTGCAATTTGAGGTAGGGGATCGAGCGCTCCGCCGCTCGATGGGCGAGGACCAGCGCATATTCACCACCATCGCCCGCGGAGCGGCCGATCCACCTTTGCCGATCCACCTTTGCGCGGTCTTCCGGCCGGCAGGAGCGGTCGGATTTCGAATTTAGCTCATTCGAATTTGTTTCGAGCTTCGGATTTCGAATTTCGGATTTCCTCAATAAACGCCGGCAAGTATTTCCGCGCCTTCACTTCCCCCACCCCGCGGATCTGCCGCCCAGCTTCCACCGAAGCCGGCTTTAGTCGCGCGAAGGCCCGCAAAGTCTCGTCTGGAAAAATAATGTAGGCCGGCACATTCCCGTGCGCCCGGGCCAAATCGAGCCGGAGCTTCCTGAGCCGCTCGAGAATCTCCGCGTCGACCGGGATCGCTTCCTCTAATGACGCCGTCTTCGCCCTCGTTCTTCGTGCTGGCGATCGTTCCGAGGCGCTCCGCTGCGGCCAGCGAAGCTGATAATCGGTGCGGCCTTTCATCACCTCGTCGCCGCGCCGCGTCAGGGTCACCATTGGATATTGCCCCCCGCTCGAGACCAGCATCCCGGTGTCCTGGAGTTCGCGCAGGAGCTGGTTCAGGTAGGCGACGCCTTCGCTTTTCAATAATCCATGGGTCGAAAGACGGTCGAGTTGCGCGGTGAGGATATCCTGGGAACGGCTGCCGACCAGCGTCTGCACAATCCGTCCTCGCCCGAAGCGCGGCTGCCATTCCCCGTTGATCTTCGCCGACATCCTGGCCACGCCGCTCAAGGCTTTCTGAACGATGATCGTTTCCTCCTCGGTCGGAGGACGCGCCGGGCCCGCCGACTCCAGGCAAATGTCACAATTCCCACAACGGGCCGGGTCGGCCTCGCCGAAGTAGCGCAGGATTGCCTGCTGCCGGCATTCCCGCGCGTAGGCGAAGTCGATCATCATCTTCAACTTCGCCCGGTCCCGCCGCTCTTTTTCGCGAAGCTTTGCTGCATCGAGCTTCAGCTGATGCCCGCGCACCTCGGGCTGAAGCACTCGCGTTCCACGCACCCGTTTTCCCGGAATATCGAACCGGTCGATGTAATTTTCGCGGTCGAGCACGTGCAGCGAAGAGCTGACCATCATGTCGCTCCGCTCGTCACCGAGCCGGGCCGCCATTTCCTTGATCGAGATCTGAAGCTCATTCTTCGAGTCCATTTCGCGACGCAGCATCTCGTAAGTCTGGGCGATGAATTCGAGCGGCGGATTGCTCCCTTCGATGAAGAACTCCTGCACCCGGGTGTCCGCGTGATTGAAGAGCAGCTCGCAGGTCGCGGCCTCGCCGTCACGTCCCGCGCGACCCGCTTCCTGGTAATACGCCTCGACACTTCCCGGCACATCGAAATGGACGACAAACCGGATATCGGACCGATCGATCCCCATTCCGAACGCGTTCGTCGCCACCACGATGTCGCGCCGGCCCTGCATGAACTCGTTCTGCGCTTTCTCGCGCTCGTCGTCGTTCATCCCGCCGTGGTAAAGAATGCTGGAGATGTTCGCGAGCTTGAGGGTTTCCGCGACCGCCTCCACTCGCTTCCGCGTCGAGCAATAAACAATGCCGGTCTTGTTCTCGCGAATCAGCGCGTTGAGCCGCCCATATTTTTCCGCTTCGTTGGCAACGTGGGTAAGGAGCAGCTTCAGGTTCGGGCGGGCAAATCCGGCGACGAATTCGCGCGGCTCGCGCAACGCCAGATGGGTGAGGATGTCGCGCCGCACTTCCGGCGTCGCGGTCGCGGTGAACGCGGCCACCTGAGGGCGGCCCAACGTCTCGAGAACCTGTCCGAGCCGGAAATAATCGGGCCGGAAATCGTGGCCCCACATCGACATGCAATGGGCTTCGTCCACGGCGAAAAGGGCGATCGTGCTTTGGCCCAGCGCCTCGAGAAACGAACGGCTCCGGAAGCGTTCCGGCGCGATGTAAACCAGCTTGAATTCACCGCGAGCCAGGGCGCGGATCCGCTCCTGTTGTTGGCCCGGCGTGAGGGTGCTGTTGATCAGCGTGGCCGAGATCCCGCGGCGCTCGAGCGCGTCCACCTGGTCTTTCATCAATGCGATCAACGGCGAGACGACCACCGTGGTTCCTTCGAGGAGGAGCGCGGGCAATTGATAACAAAGTGACTTGCCGCCTCCGGTCGGCATCACGACAAGCGCATCCGCGCCGCCGGCGATGGCCGTTATGACCTCCTCTTGCGCGTCGAGGAATTCGCGGAAACCAAAATATTTTTCGAGAACGTCGTGAGGGGTCATGCGGATTGAATTCTGCCGGAATGGCGAGACGCGCACAAGTGCGACCCAAGGAGGGGCGCTTTCCAAACCGCCCTTTTCGATTTGCGGCGGTTTGTAAACCGCCGCTCCTTGCTTACGCCACCCGGCCGCAACAATTCTTGAATTTCTTGCCGCTGCCGCAGGGGCACGGTTCGTTCCGGCCGACCTTTGGGACCTCTCGCCGAACGGGCGCCAGGTCGAGCTTCAATTCGGAACCATCGCCGTTGCCAGACATAGTGTCGCCACCGGACATTCGGTCACCGTGAAAGCCCGGCGTCGGACCGGTTGCCGTCGACGCCGAGGGCGCATGTTCGCGGAGAAGAAATTGCGGAAGCGTCGACAGGAAATTCTCGAAGGCCTGCAAATTCGAAGTGCTCCGAAACAGGTTGTGCAGCACTTCGTTCTTAATATTTGCCATCAACTCGACAAACATGTCGTAGGCCTCGGTCTTGTATTCGATCAGAGGATCTTTTTGGGCATAGCTGCGGAGATAAACGCCTTCGCGCAATGCATCCATCGCGTAGAGATGCTCCTGCCAGAGCCGGTCGATCGCGTTCAGGATGATGTAGCGCTCCAGGCTCTTCACGGCGCTCGGTTCTTCGTGGCTGGATTTGCGCTCGTAGGTGTCCTTGATTTTCTCGATCAGGAACTGCGCATTCTCATCCGGAGTCCGCGTCTCGAATTGAGCCTTCTCCTTCGAGAGGCCGAGAGGGAACGTCACGTTGACCCAGTTAAGGAGCCCACCGTAATTCGGCTCGTCCCCCGCTGCCCCGGTGCCGAGAAATTCTTTTACCTTCCAGGGGACCGCTTCCTCGATGACCTCGTAAACCAGTTTGCGCGGTTCTTCTGAATCGATCGTGTCGTTGCGATAAGTGTAAACAACCTCGCGCTGGTTGTTCATCACGTCGTCAAAGTCGAGCGTCCGTTTCCGGGCCAGATAGTTGCGCTGTTCCACGCGTTTTTGCGCGGTTTCGACAGATTTGTTGAGCCACGGATGTTCGAGCTCCTGGCCTTCTTCGAGGCCGAAACGCTCCATGATTTTCGTCATCCGATCGGCCGCGCCAAAGTTGCGCATGAGATCGTCTTCAAAACTGACGTAGAAACGCGAACCGCCGGGATCGCCCTGCCGTGCGCAGCGTCCGCGCAACTGCCGGTCGATGCGACGCGATTCGTGACGCTCGGTCCCGATAACGAAAAGGCCGCCCCGCTCCGCCACACCTTCGCCGAGCTTAATGTCGGTGCCGCGGCCGGCCATGTTCGTCGAGATGGTCACCGTCCCGGCCTGGCCCGCGCGTTGCACGATCTCGGCTTCCTGCATGTGAAATTTCGCGTTGAGAACGTTGTGCGCGACCTTCTCCCGCTTCAGCATCCGGCTCAGTAATTCCGACGCTTCCACGCTGACGGTGCCGACCAGGACCGGCTGCATTTTCGCGTGCCGTTCTTTGATCTCGGCAATGACCGCGTTGTATTTTTCCCGCCGGGTCTTGTAGATCCGATCGTTGGCATCTTTCCGCGCCACCGGCCGGTTGGTCGGGATGACGTTGGTATCGAGCTTGTAAATGTCGTGGAACTCAGCGGCTTCGGTGTCCGCCGTGCCCGTCATGCCGGCCAGCTTGTGATAGAGCCGGAAATAATTCTGGATCGTGATGGTGGCGAGCGTCTGGGTCTCCCGATCGATCTGGACGCCTTCCTTGGCTTCGACCGCCTGGTGTAGCCCGTCGCTCCAACGCCGGCCCGGCATTTTCCGGCCGGTATATTCATCGACGATGACCACCTTGTTGTCTTCGATGACGTAAGCGACATCCTTTTCGAAGAGGCAATACGCCCGCAACAACTGCGAGATGTTGTGAATCCGCTCGGCCTGGGCGTCGCAATGCTGCTGGCGCTCCACCTTGGCCTTCTCCTTCTGCTCGTCGGAAAGCGACGGATCGAGATCGATGTCGGTGAATTCACTGATCAGATCCGGCAGAACGAACGAATCGGGTTCGTCGGGGTTGAGGAAGGCGCGCCCTTGTTCCGATAGGTCGGACTCGTTCGATTTCTCATCGATCGTGTAAAAGAGTTCCTCCTTGAGGGCGAACAACTCCTCCTTGCGCGTGTCCTGGTAAAAGGAGAGCTCGGCTTTCTCGATCGCCTTGCGTTTCTCCGGGTCTTCCATCATCCGGAGGAGCGGTTTATTCCGCGGCTGACCGAGTTTCACCTTGAACAGGGCCAGCCCGGCTTCGTCGGTTTTGCCCTGCTCGAAAAGTTCCTTCGCTTCACTGGCCAGCCGGTTGCAGAGCATGTTTTGCTTGCGGACGAGCTGGTCCACGAGTGGTTTCCACCGGTCGTACTGGTGAGTCGAAACCGTGGACGGGCCGCTGATGATGAGCGGGGTCCGGGCTTCGTCGATCAGGATGGAATCGACTTCGTCGACGATCGCATAATTGTAGCCGCGCTGGACCTGCTGTTCGCGCGTCGTGGCCATCCCGTTGTCGCGCAAATAATCGAAGCCGAACTCACTGTTCGTCCCGTAGGTGATGTCCATGCCGTATTGCTGGCGGCGTTCGTCCGGCGATTGATCGTGCTGGATGCATCCGGTCGTCAGGCCGAGGAAATTGTAGAGCTGGCCCATCCATTCGGCGTCGCGCCGGGCGAGGTAATCGTTCACGGTCACGAGATGCGCGCCCTTTCCGGTGAGAGCATTCAGATAGAGGGGCAACGTCGCCACGAGCGTCTTGCCTTCACCGGTCGCCATTTCGGCGATTCGCCCGCGATGCAGCACCATCCCGCCGACCAGCTGGACATCGAAATGGACCATGTTCCAGGTCATCGGCTGGTCGCAGACCGTGAATTCGTGCTGTCGTTCGGTCAGCCGGCGCGCCCCATTTTTCACGACCGCAAAGGCTTCGGGCAAAATCTCGTCGAGCTTTCTCCATTGGTCCGGCAGCTCCTGGATCTCTTTCAGCTCGGCCTGCCAGGCGGCCGTTTTCGCGCGGAGCTCGTCGTCCGAGAGCGACTTGAATTGCTCATCGAGCTCGTTGATGCGACGCACGGTCGGCATCAGGCGCTTGATTTCGCGCTGATTTTTCGACCCGAGTATTTTCTTTAGAATCCAGCCAACCATGGGAAAGAGTAATATTGACGGATTTCGGTGAGAAACAACCACGGTGAACCGCCCGCCGGGCGCCGAAGGCGATTATTCCCGAGGCATTACCGGCCAAACCAGGCGAACTTTCGACGACGCGGCTGTGGCTTTGCCTTCGCTGGCGGCGGCTCGATCGCCACCGGGTGCTTCTCTTCTCCGGTCAAGGGGGACCAATACGAGCAACCGTCGAAGAAATAGTGCGTAACCTGGCTGTGACGGGTAAGCGAGCGGTCGGTCTGCGGAGCGCCACCATGCCAGAGGTTTGCGTCCCAAATCAGGGCTTGTCCTTTCTTCGCAAGGAAGGCGACGGGGGTGGCGCCTCGCGCTTCGATCTCGGCCTCCCATGCTTTCTCAAGGAGATGATAATGTTCATAGGGATTATCCGCGGAAGCGCGCGGCATGTTGATGGTCTCTGGCAAGATCACCGGCCACTTGTGTGAACCGGGATAATAAATCAGCGGACCGGCTGCGCGCGTGACATCTTCGAGGGCCAGCCAGACTCCACACATGAAGTGCGGCGGATGCGCGCAGAAATGAACCAGGTCGGCATGGACATGCTGTTGAGTCCCGACCGCAAAGTTCAGAGTTTGAAAGGCGAAAGCGCGCCGCTCGTAGAGCTTGCTCAGCAACTCGATAATGACCGGATTTGTCGCGATGCTGCGCACGTTTTTCTTCCACTTCCAAGTGTCCCCCACGCGCAATCCCTCCGTCTTTCCGGCCCGGTAATCGTCCCATTTGTAAAAGGGCTGCAATGATTGCCAGATATCTTCCGCCATCCGATCGAGGTTTGATTCCGGGAAATTGATGACGGCGAAGCCGTCGCGTTCCAAATCCGCAGCCACGGAGGAGGGATCGATTGGGTTCGTGTTCAACGCTGGTTGATGACTCGGCGATATCGACCCCATTCGCACGCGAAAAGTAATCGAGCGCAAACGCCACTCCCATTTGCGAGGCCCTCGGCCCGCTCCGCCAGCCGCGGGATGACAGCCCGCTTTTTCCCGCTAGGCTTGCCGGATGAAGAAAATCATTTCCACGACGGAGGCGCCCGCGGCGATCGGGCCTTACTCGCAGGCGGTCCGGGCCGGGTCTCTGGTTTTTTGCGCGGGGCAAGTACCGCTCGACCCGAAAAGCGGGCAGATCGTTTCCGAAGATATTGCGGAGCAAACCCGCCGCGTGCTCGACAACGTGACGGCGATCCTGAAAGCGGAGCGGCTTACCCTCGCCAATGTCGTCAAGACCACCGTTTTCCTGGCCGACTTCGGCGACTTCCAGAAAATGAACGAGGTTTATGCGACCTACTTCACGGAGAATCCGCCGGCGCGCTCGACGGTCGGCGTCTCCACATTGCCGAAAAATGCACGGGTCGAAATCGAGGCCATCGCCTTCGACGAAGGTGGGGCGACGGGAAAAACCGTCAGCGATACGTCGGGCTAATGAGCGACGACCTGCTCGCGCTTTTCCGCCGGACCGGGGCGCTTCTCGACGGTCATTTCGTCCTGCGTTCCGGCCTGCACAGCCGCCAATTTTTTCAGTGCGCCATCCTCCTCCAGCACACGGAGATCGCCGCCGACGTGTGCGCGCGGCTGGCGGACAAATTGCGCGACATCGATTGTGACGCCGTTATCTCACCGGCGCTGGGCGGGATTATCGTCGGTCAGGAAGTCGGCCGCGCCCTCGGGAAACGGCACATCTTTGTCGAAAAAGAAGCGGGCGGGCTGGTCTTGCGGCGCGGCTTCACGATTTCGCCGGGCGAGAAATTCATTGTCGCCGAAGACGTCGTCACCCGCGGCGGCCGGGTCCAGGAAACCATCGACATCGTCCTAGCGAAGGGCGGGAAGGTCTCCGGCGTCGGAGTCATTGTCGATCGCAGCGGCGGCGCCCACCCCGATTACGGATGTCCGTTTGTCAGTCTCATCGAAATGAATGTTGAGACCTTTGCCGCGGACGATCTTCCTCCCGACCTGGCCGGCAGCCCGGCAATCAAACCCGGCAGCAAATGAAAATTTTTATCTCGGGGATATGCGGATTCGCGGGCAGCAGCCTGGCGCTCAGCCTCCTCGAGGATTCCGCCGTCCAGATTACCGGGTGCGATAATTTCAGCCGGGCCGGAAGCCAAACGAGTGTCGAACGGTTGCGGCAGCGCGGCGCCAGAGTTTTCCATGCGGACGTCCGCTTGCCATGCGATCTCGAGCAGGTCGAAGGGATCGACTGGATAATCGACGCGGCCGCCGAGCCAAGCGTGCTGGCGGGAGTGGATGGTTCAGTCAGCAGCCGCCGGTTGGTTGAGAATAATCTTAACGGCACCGTCAATTTGCTCGAGCTGGCCAAAAAAAATGGCGCCGGATTTGTTTTGCTAAGCACGAGCAGGGTTTATTCGCTGAAGGCGCTCGCCGCGATCCCGATGGTCGTAAAGGAGAAAGCGTTTCAGCCCGCTCCCGCTTCCGATCTGCCTCGAGGCATGTCCCCCCGGGGCGTGACGGAAGATTTCTCCACCGCCGCGCCCATTTCACTTTACGGGAGCAGCAAGCTCGCCTCGGAATGTCTCGCCTTGGAATACGGCGAAACCTTCGGCTTCCCGGTCTGGATCAACCGCTGCGGCGTGCTCGCCGGCGCCGGTCAATTCGGGCACGCCGCCCAGGGAATTTTTTCTTTCTGGATCCATGCCTGGCAGCAGCGTGCTCCTTTGAAGTATTTGGGATTCGACGGCGGCGGCCATCAAACTCGCGATTGCCTCCACCCCAGAGATCTGGTTTCGGTCTTGAAAAAACAGTTCGCGACGATCGACTCGACCAAACCGCGCATCGTGAACTTCGCCGGAGGGACCGAAAATAGCATGTCGCTCGCGCAACTGAGCGAATGGTGCGCCGCCCGCTTTGGCCCCCACGAAGTCGGAAGCGAAGCCGCCGCGCGGGCCTTTGATGTTCCCTGGCTGGTCCTCGACTGCAGCCTCGCCAGTCGGGTCTGGGACTGGCAGCCGACCACAACCTTGGAATCAATTCTCGACGGAATCGCGCGTCATGCCGAAGCGAATCCAAGCTGGCTCGAAATGTCCGCTGTCCTATGAACGGCGAAAATTCCGTGCCTGCGGACCTGAAGCTTCTGTCAGTGGTGATTCCGGCACGCGACGAAGAAGGATGTATCGCTTCGACCGTGGAAAAACTCGAGGTGGAGTTGCGTCTCAATCAAATTCCCCATGAAATCGTGGTCGTCGACGATGGGAGCACCGACAGCACCTGGTCGATTCTTGAGCAAGTCCAGGGGCGGATCGCGAGCCTGGCGCCAGTGCAGAATACGGGGCCGCATGGGTTCGGACGAGCCGTTATTCGAGGCCTCGATTCGATGAAAGGCGACGCGGTTGTCATGATGATGGCGGACGAATCCGACGATTGCCGGGATGTCGTGCGCTACTGGAAGGAACTGAACAAGGGTTACGATTGTGTTTTTGGCAGCCGCTTCGTCCGCGGAGGAGGGGTAATCGATTATCCGAAGTTCAAATTACTCCTGAACCGGCTCGCAAATTACTTTCTGAAGATTCTTTTTCAGATCAGGCTGAACGACACGACCAACGCCTTCAAAGCGTATCGCAGGGAAGCTATTGACGGCTGCCGGCCATTGATTGCGCCACATTTCAACATCACCGTTGAGCTGCCTCTCAAAGCCATTGTTCGCGGATTTACCTGGACCGTTATTCCCATCACCTGGAGAAACCGGCGCAGCGGCGTCGCCAAATTGAAGATCAAGGAAATGGGAAGCCGCTATTTGTTTATCTGCCTTTACATTTGGCTGGAAAAATATTTCAGCGTCGGGGATTACCGGCGGCCGCCTTCTCCTTTGGAAAATCGAGAAACCGGAGACAAACTGCCGTTCGACCTGCCTGAGATTCCGGTCGTGAAGCCGGGCAGCAAATAAAAACGGCGCGCCGCAGGAAAAATAATGCCAACATCTCCTTCGCTCGCGTCTGTTCGCGATATTTTTCGAGCGATGCAGACAGAACAGATCAATGGTCATCCCTTGTCCGACGTTGTCGGTGGAGGAGATCCGGAGCTGGTCGCGGCAGAAGTCGTAGCGGCGATAGTAAAATACGCAGAGCTGAACCCGGGCGGCGATTCGATCCTGGATGTGGGGTGCGGATGCGGGCGAATCGCAGCGGCACTTACGCAATACGTCGACTCAAAGAGTCACTATACCGGGATAGACATTGTTCCCGGGCTCATCGACTTCGGACGCAAATTCATTACGCCCCGGTTTCCACGCTTTAAGTTCCTGCTCTCAAACGAAAGTAACCGCACTTACGACGCCTGGCGCCCGGAAGGCGGCGAAATAGGGATAGCCAAACTCGCGGAGGCCGTCGCTCCGCAATCCATCGATCTGGCAATTTCTATTTCTCTCTTCACCCATTTGGATTTCGCACCTGCCGTGGAAATGCTGACTTCGATTTACCATGCGCTGAAAAATGGTGGCCGGGCTTTTGTCACCGTATTCGTTTTGGACGCCGAAGCGGCATCGAGAATCGAGGGCGGGCGGGCCGCATTCAGTTTCAAGCACCGGACCCCAACCGGCGAACTCTTCGCCGAAAAGAGCGATGATCCCACCTTCGCCGTGGCCTTCGATGGCGACCTGCTAACGAAACTGGTTCGCTCTGCAAATTTGCGGCTCGAGCGCCACATCCGCGGCTATTGGTCGACCGGCGGACCGGGGGAAATTTTCCAGGACGTTCTAATCTTGCGAAAGGCCTGATAGCCTCTCTCCAGCGATCGCCGATGGGACAAATCGGCAAATCTCTCCGGAATTCCAGTGCCGCCCAGTCTACGGTGGGCCATGGCTTGACTATTGCTTCGAAAAACGCGACAAAAAGGTCGCCTATTTATGTCGAAAACGTTAAAATTTCTCTGCCTCGCTCTGTGCGCCGCCGCCGGGTCGATCCCCTTTCCCGCGGACGGGCAGCAAATAATCCCGGTAAGCAGCGCCGGAGCCTTGCAGCAGGCGCTGGATGAGGTGCCGGAAGGCGGCATTATCGAGCTCGTCGGGGGGACCTACACCGCGCCCGACGGAGGATGGACGATCTACCCGGACCTCAGTGGCGGAAGCAGGAGTTTCACGGTCCGGGCCGCGGCCGGAGCCAATGTCCTGCTGTCGGGCAACAACAGCACCCGCATCCTGACTTTCACGACTCCCAAGCCGGTGACCTTCGAGCGGCTGACTTTCACGAACGGCCTTTCAACCGAGGAATTCCACGGAGGTGGTGTGAGCATCTCCCATGTGGAGGCTAATTTCATTCAATGCGTATTCGAGAACAACGCCGCCAATCCCCCGGTGACCGGGGGCGGCGCTCTTTGGATCGACACCTCGAATGTTTCCTTTCAGGGATGCGTGTTCAACAACAACACCTCCAAGAATTATGCGGGCGCGATCAGCGCCTATGCTTCGCGCGTGTATCTACGGGACTGTCGATTTGCCGGGAACCGGACAAATCTCCCCGGCCATTCGTATTTCTCCGCCGCGGGAGCGATCCACGGCAACTCCTGTTCAATCAAGATCGCCAACTGCCGGTTCGAGAACAATCAGGCCGGTTATGTGGGCGGCGCCATCTACGTGGTCGGTCCGTGGGGAACGCCAGTCATGGACCTGGAGATCTCCAATTCGCTCTTCCTCAATAACGTGGCGG
The DNA here is from genome assembly GCA_035274845.1 of Chthoniobacterales bacterium. Taxonomy (NCBI): domain Bacteria; kingdom Pseudomonadati; phylum Verrucomicrobiota; class Spartobacteria; order Chthoniobacterales; species Chthoniobacterales bacterium. The sequence goes on along the minus strand of DATENU010000021.1, from coordinate 152,001 downwards.
TGCGGGATGCCACCGGGACCAATACTGATCCCACCTCCGGCGGCGCGGTCTTCATGGAGGACAAGGTAAATGCGCGGATTTACAATTGCCGCTTCACGAGCAACTCAGCCCAGCAGGGCGGAGCCATTGGGAGTTACCGTTCGATCACGGACATCAAGAACTGCGTTTTCCAGGCGAACCGCGCTTTCGGCAGCGCCACCAACGGCGAGAGTTTGGGCGGCGCGCTCTGTGTGCTATCGGCGGACAATCCGGATCAGACGACCAATGGCGGGACCCTCAATCGCCCCCCGGCGCAGATAACGGTGACCGATAGCCTCTTTCGGGGCCAGGGTCCCGGAACTCCCAGTGCCCGGCAGGGCGGCGCGATTTTCCTTGGGGGTGATACGCATGCCGCTTTCGGCATCACCGTGCAACCAAACGGGACCCAGGCGGAGAACCGGACAGGAGCGACCCTGAAGCGGGTCGTATTTGCCGATCTCGCGACCGTGGACGACGCGGGCAACGGTACCGGCGGGGCGTTGACCGCCGCTTTCACCACGCTCAATACGGAATCCTGCATCGTGGAGAATTGCAGCGCGTCACAGTATGGCGGCGGCTTCGAATTTGTTTGGGGCTGCGACGCGACCATCCTGAACACGACCTTCGCGCAAAACACCGCCGGCGTTTTGGGCGGCGCCGTTACCCTCTTTGGGGGCAATCTTAATATCGACGCCTGCAATTTGGTGGAAAACCACCTCACGAATCCGGGCGGTGGTTCGGCCTTCGTGGTGACTGCCCAGCCGGCCGCTGGTGGTCTTCCCGACTGGAACGCGACCGGATTCATTCAAAACAGCGTGATCAGCAACAACTCGGGCGGTCCCGCCACGATCTACGACGGATACCGCTCCACGGCGCCGTTCAACCTGCTGCAGTACAAGTCCAATCAGATTAGTCCGCCGGATTCGTCAGCCTTTTTCATCGACTCGCTGGGATCGAAAAGCGTTCCCGAGATCAATGCACTGACCGTGCATTTTTCGGATGGAAGCTCGGTGGTCAAGGCGCCGATAGCGAACGCCTCCCTCACTGGGCCGGCCGCCGTTGGCGCCGTCCTGATGGTGCCGCAGATGACGGCTTCCACGGGCGCACCCGGCGAGACTTTACCGCTCCCGGCCTACCTTGGTTGGGCCTCGAGCGGCGCGACGCCCACGCTGGACGGCACGGCGCAAAACGCCTCTGGCGTCGCCCAGTCTTCCGCCAACGCCACCCACACCCTTACGGTCGGCGGCCAATCCTACTCGACGATCCCGGCACCGGGTGTTGCCCTGAACATTTCCACCCGCCTGCCAGTAGGGACCGGCCAGCAGGTCCTGATCGGAGGATTCATCGTCCAAGGACCGAGTCCCAAGACCATCCTTGTCCGGGCCATCGGCCCTTCTCTGCCATTCACAGGGGTGTTGCAGGATCCCTACCTGGAACTGCACGACCGGACGGGCCAGATCATCGCGACGAACGACAACTGGCGGACCACCAACCTCGGCGGAACCCTGACTTCGAGCCAGTTCATCGACATCGGCGCGACCCTTCCTCCATCGAACAACGCGGAATCCGCTTTGATTGCGACGCTTGATCCCGGCGCTTACACGGCGGTCGTGGGGGGGGCTAATAACGCCACCGGCATCGCAGTGGTGGAGGCCTACGACCTTGACCCGGATCCGGCCTCGAAGCTGGTCAATATCAGCACCCGCGGCTTCGTCCAGACAGGCAACGACGTAATGATCGGCGGATTCATCATGGGAGGCGGTCCGGGTGCGACCAACGTGGTTGTGCGGGGCATTGGCCCATCCCTGAGTGCCTTTGGCATCACCAATCCCCTCGCCGATCCGATGTTGGAATTGCACGATGGCTATGGCGCCACCATCGATTCGAATGATGATTGGCGAACAAACCAGGCAGCGATCCAGGCGACTGGTTTGCAGCCCACCAACGATGCGGAAGCAGCGCTCCTGAAGACCAATCTGCCCCCGGGCGCCTACACGGCTATTCTGCGCGGCAAGAACGGCGGGATCGGCATCGGCGTCCTGGAAGCTTACGTCTATTAGGAAGAGCCGGCGCCGCGAGCCGGAGCGAGGGATTGCTATCTGGCGCGTCCCTTACTAGGCTGCGCGCCCGTGCCACAAAACTCCAACGCCGACGTCCCGGCGGCCTCCTCCAGGAGTCGACCTCTAATTAATTCCCTGTTCGTCCGATCCAGACTCGCCCCGGCCCTGGCGGTAGGCCTCCTTGCCGCCACCGCCTTCACCTTTTGGCCGCGGCCTCAAACGCCCGCTTTTTCTTTCCAGCTCACGATGCGTTCGGCGCTCTCCGGTTTTGCCCAGCTCTACTACGACACTGGTTCCGGCATCAACGAATTGAATTCGGTTCGCCTCCCGGTGGAAGGCGATAATCACGATGTCGAGTACACGTTTCCGTTGCCGGTGGGACGATTTTCAAGCTTTCGATTCGATCCGACCGATCGGGCGAAGAACACGATGAGGTTATCCAATGCCCGCATTGTCGATCGGTCGGGAAATCTCTTCCGAGCCATCCCGCCGGCGCAGATCAAAGTCTCACAACAGATCGAGTTGCTCGGGGTCACCGAAACAGCCGTCAGCCTCGCCACCCCACCCAACGCCGACGATCCGATCCTGACCCTGGAACTGGACGAGCCTCTCCTGCTGCAAAGCTTTGCCACGCCTTCTTTCGGCACAAATCTACGGCGTTTTCTTGTCTCCTTCTTTTTCGCGACAGCGCTGGCCTTGCTGGCCGCTCCTTTCCTCGCTTCAAAGATAAGGCCGCGAGCAACCCTTTGGAGCAAGGCGGTAGCGACCTGGGGATCGGCTCATCCCCTGCAATTTCTCCTCCTTACCGCAGCTCTCGCCGTGGTGGCCAGTTGTTATCCGATCGTCTTTTTCGGAAAGAGTTTCCTTTCTCCAAATAATCACAGCCACACCTATCTTCTCTACGGTGGGATGCCGACCGTGCCGGGTTCCACGGAGAGGGGGACAGACGACGAGAAAGGCGCCGATCTCGGGGCGCCGATGTGGTATTCGTGGCCGACATCTGTCGTAGAGGCGCGGTCATTGTTCAAAGACTTCGAGCTGCCTCTCTGGAACCGCTACGATTGCGCCGGCCTTCCCCTCCTTGGCCAGGGGCAATCGATGTTTGGCGATCCGCTTCATTTTCTTGTCCTGTTCGCCAAAGGCGCGTCCGGCGCCTGGGACCTGAAGTACCTCCTGGCGAAGTTTCTTTTTGCGGCGTGTCTCGGACTTTGCGTGTTTCAGCTCACCCGGCACCTTCCCGCGGCGGCGCTCATCGCCGCATCCGCGCCGTTCATCGGCTTCTTCGCCTATCGATACTCCCACCCGGCATTCTTCAGTATGTGCTATGCGCCGTCGCTGTTGCTTTGCTGGTTAAGATTGATCGACGCGCCCCGCGGCCGCGCTTCCGCCCTCTGGCTCGGAATGATGGTCCTGGCCAACTGGACAGTCATGAACAGCGGCACCGTCAAGGAAGCTTATGTCCTCCTCCTCGCCCTCAACCTTTGCGGCTGTCTCACTCTTCTTCTGGCTGTTTCGAAGACAGAGCGAATCGCGAAACTGCTCCAGGCGCTCGCGGCCCAGGCCCTCTTCCTTCTGATCGCCACGCCGGTCTGGCTGACTTTTCTCCATACCGTCCGGACCTCGTGGACGGTTTACGACACCGGCGGCGCCTTTCAGATTTCGCCGGCCCTGTTGATCGGATTGTTCGACGACATCTTTTACCGGCAATTCAACGCCAACGAACTTCACCTTGATCCTTCAACGAACTTTTTAGTCCTCACAGGAGTCTTATGGTTTTGCCTGAGCCGGCACCGGATCGATCGTCCGCGGCTCGTATGGGGAATCGGCATCACGTGTCTGGCTGCCCTCGCGTTCGTCTTTGGGATCGTTCCACCCTCCCTGATCGTTCGGATTCCGTTCCTCAGAAATATTTACCACATCGACAACACATTTTCGTGCGTGGCGATCATCTGCCTGCTTCTCCTGGCCGGTTGCGGCATCAAAGTTTTTTGGGAGGAGGGTCGCACGCCCGATTTCCGGCAAACCTACGTCCGTTTCCTGATTGCCTTGGCCATCCTGCTGGCCGCGTATTTTGGAACGACCGAAGCCGCCCAACGCTCCACGAAAACGTTGCTTCAGATCGGCGAGCAGATTCCAAAATCGAACTTCTTCTGGGGTTATACCATTCTCCTGGTCGCAGCCGTGACTCTCGGCCCATGGCTGGGCCGGCGGCTCCTTACCGGAAATCGCGCCCAGCTTTGGCGAATGTTCTCTTTGGTTCTCCTCTTCGTCCTCATCCACTGGAAGCAGGGAATGCACGCCAGAACGCCGTTCGACCCCTACGTCATGAACCCGCAACAGCGGACTGATCTTCTCGCTGAATCTCCTGCCGTTAAGATGATCGCCGAGCGCTCCGCTGAGCCTTCGCGAAGCGCCGGTTTCGACCATAATCTGTTCCCCGGCTATGGCGGAGCCATTGGCCTCGAGCAGATCGACGGCCCGGATCCGTTGCTGAACAAATACTACAAATCGTTGCTCGATGCTTCCGGAGCGAAGCTTTTCTTTTGTAGTTCCCAGATCGGCCCGATTGACGATCAACTTTCAAACGACCTGCCTCTCTTCGATATGCTCAACGTCCGCTATTTTCTCGGCGGCCCCGAGAGCCAGGCGGAAATGACTACTTCGTTGAAGAAGATCACCTCTCTCGACTTGAATATTTTCGAATCCAGCAAGACGTGGCCGCGCGCCTTTTTCACAAATCGGGTGACGCCTTACGAGACGGATAGCGATTTCGTCAAGCTGTTGAAAGAAGGCGACGGAAAACCGTTCGCGGCGGTCCCAAATGAGGAAATGGCCAGGCAGGCTGAATTAGGGACGCTCAAGGACCCTTCGCCTTCGTCCGACCGGCGCCTCGTCCAGGCAATCGGCTACCGATTTACGAGTAACAGCACCTCCTTCAAAGTTAACGCGCCGGAGAGAGGCGTGATGGTTTTGACCGAACCCTACGCGGAAAACGATTTCCGACTGCTCGTGAACGGCAAACCCGCAAATTATTTCCGAGTCAACGCGGCCTTTCGCGGCATTTTTCTTCCCGAGCCGGGCTATTACACCTTCTCCTTTTCCTACTGGCCGCGGCACCTGACGATTTCGTTGTGGATATCGGCAATCGGAATAGTTTCGCTCTTGCTGTGGCTCGGAATCGTCTTCAAATCCAAACCCCGCCAGGCGTGATTCCGGTCTGGCCAAGACAACAGGGCCTCCACCGCTCTCGTGCCTGACCAGAACGAATACTTGCTGGAGTTAACGGCGGAGCTGGAGCAACTCCAGCGTTCGCTCATGGACCTGCGCCGGCAGGCGGCAAAGCCTTCGCAAGAAAAACGCATCCCGGACGGGGATGCGCTCGATTCTGCCCATCGCCATCTGGCCACAGCGAAAAGACTCGCCCGTCTTCTCCAGACTGGCGTGGCCGGAGTGGAATCGCAGCTCGAACGCGCGGAACAGGAAGTCTGGTCGCTGAAAGTAAAACGCGCGGATGCGACCGCCCGTTTGAAAAGCCGGGAGCGTTTGCTCGAGCAAATCCAACACTCGGCCGCGTGGAAAATCATCAAGCCGATCTGGAAACTCTTCCATCGTTCCGAGAAACCGGATCGCATCGACAACCGGGATCTCGCGTTCGCCCTCGACCTGCCGAAACAATGGAAAACGAGCCGCGAGATTCTGCTGATCAAAGGATGGTGCTTTTCGCGGAGCGGAAAAGAGATCGCCGGCGTTCGGGCGAAAATCGGACGCAAAGGCCGGCTGGCGCGCTACGGACTCGAGCGGCGGGACGTAGCCGGGTCCTTCGGCGACTGGCCCCTGGCCAGCCGAAGCGGTTTCACTATCGAACTCCGAGTGCCCCCGGGACGATCGATGGTGCGGTTGGAAATGATCGAGCAGGGATCGGAGTGGCAACCGTTCTTCGAGCATGAGCTGGAAAGAGAACCCGGAGAAGGAGACGCGACCTTCGAGGAAGAATCCGCGGGAGATGCCAGGTTTCCTGAGCGAATTCTAAAGCTGCCTTCACTTTCCGCGGCCAAGGCTTTCGAACTTCTTCAGCCTGCCTTCGACAAACACGCGCAGCGGGCCACCTCCGACGCTCCGTTCTTCAGCATTTTGACTTCAACCTTCAACTCGAAGCCGGAATGGCTGGCGGAAGCAGCCCTGAGCCTGCTCAACCAATCCATCGCCGATTGGGAATGGTGCCTCGTCGATGATGGCTCGGAGAATCCCCAGACGCGAAAACTTCTCGAACTACTCGACCGCATCTCTCCACGCGTCCGGATCTGCTTTTCGGCGAAGGCCGGCATCAGCGCGGCGAACAACCAGGCGCTCGAGCTGGCCCGGGGGGAATACGTCTGCTTCCTCGATCACGACGATTTGCTCCATCCCTTCGCGCTCGAAGCGATGCAGGAAAAGCTGCGCGAAGGCGATGACGTTGTTTACTCCGACGAGGACAAGATCGAAGACGCGACGGGCGATCTGGTTGAACCGTTTTTCAAACCCGATTGGTCCCCGGAATATTTTCGCGGCGTCATGTATGTCGGTCATCTCCTTTGCGTCCGCCGCGACCTTGCCCGGAAAACGCGCTTCGATTCGGCGTTCGACGGCGTCCAGGATTTCGAATTCATGCTCCGGCTAAGCGAGATGGGGCCTCGTATCGGGCATATCCCGCAGGTGCTTTACCATTGGCGGAAAACCCCCGGAAGCATTGCGGCAACGACGGACGCGAAACCAAACCTCGGAGCGTTGCAGGCGCGGGCGGTGAACGCCCATCTGGAGCGAATGGGCCTGGCCGCGCGAGCGGAGCAATCGAAGCTGCCGCATCGGCTCAACTTCGTCCCCGCAAACCGGGAAAGATTGCGCCGAGTGAGCATCATCATTCCCACCCGCGATGCTCCGGATGTTTTCGGGCGTTGTCTCAAGAGCATTTTCGCCACGACATCCCACCCGGATTTTGAGGTGATCGTGATGGACAACGAGACCACGGACGAGAGTGCGCTGGCCCTCATGAGAGAATTTCCGATTCGCCGGATCCTCTTCCCTAACCCGTTTAATTTTTCCCGCGCGAACAACCAGGGGGCTGCAGCCGCGACCGGCGAGCTCCTGGTTTTTTTGAATAACGACACGGAAGTCATTACCGCCGATTGGCTGCAACAGCTCGCTTACTACGCGGAACAAAACGATGTCGGAGCGACCGGAGCGCTTCTCGCCTATCCCGACCGGACTGTGCAGCACGCGGGCGTGGCGCTCGGAATGCGAGGAACGGCGGACCACACGATGCGACGTTTTCCGATCGAAGTGGATGGCTATGCCGGCAGTCTCCTTTGCGCGCGGGAGGTGTCCGCCGTCACGGGGGCCTGTCTCATGATTCGGAAATCGCTTTTCGAAGAGATCGGCGGCTTCAACGAACATTTCTTCACCGCTTATCAGGACGTCGATCTCTGCCTGCGTTTGCGGGCGCGCGGTTTGCGCATCATTTACACACCGCAAGCGCTCCTCTTCCATCACGAATCCGTTTCGCGCCAGAGTTACTACGACATGATTGACCGCATGCTTCTCCTCGATCAATGGGAAGAGGTCATCGAGCGCGGCGACCCCTACTACAATCCCAATCTCAACCTGGAATGCGGCGATTACAGCCGCCGCTCCGCGTGAGTAACATCCTCTTCGTCCTTTACCACGACTTCAGCGCCAATAGCGCTGTCCATGTCCATAACTTTGCCAATCAGCTCGCGGCCCTCGGCCATTCCACCGCCGTCGCCTTTCCAGATGGCCGCGACAGCGGGACTGGACTAGGCGACCAAAATTATTCCGTCCATCGCTTCCCCCAGGTAGACGGAGATTGGACCCGCATTTTTCCCGACGGCCGCTCGCCCGACGTGGTCCATGCCTGGACGCCGCGCGAAAACGTTCGCCTCTTCTGCGAAAAACTCGCCGGCTTCTGCACCTTCTCGCTCTTTGTTCATCTCGAAGACAACGAAGAGCTGATTCTCGAAGTGAATCTCGGCACCTCCTTTGAAAAGCTGGCGCGGTCGCGGTCCGTGGAGATTCCCGCGAATCTTTCCCATCCGCGACATTATCGCGCGTTCATCGCTTCCGCGGCCGGCGTAACCCTGATCATGGATCGCCTCGACCGCTTCGTGCCGCCTGAGATCCCGAAGCTCGTCCTTTGGCCGGGCGCCGACGACCAGCTTTTCTTTCCGCGGCCGCGAGATCCGGAACTGCCCGCGCAGCTCGGATTGTCGGAGGGGACGGTCGTCCTTTGTTATACCGGCAACGTCCATTCCGCCAATGCGCGCGACGTTCGCAGCCTCTACCTGGCGGCTGCCATCCTGGATCGGGAAGGAATTCCCGCGAGATTGGTCCGCACCGGCCGCGATTTCAACCCATTCCTCGGCCCGGACGAAGAATGGGCGCAGAAGATTTCTATCCCCCTGGGATACGTCGAATACCGGGAAATCCCGGCGATTCTCAGCCTCGCGGATGTCCTGGTCCAACCGGGAGCTGACAATGCCTTCAACGAATTCCGGTTGCCCGGAAAACTCCCGGAATTTTTCGCCATGGGGAGACCGGTAATCGTTCCCAACTGCAACGTCGGCCGCTTCGTTCGCGATGGAGAAGAGGCGCTGGTGCTGCCAAGAGTTGACGCGCTCGGCATTGTCGACGCGATTCGCCACCTGCGCGCAAACAAATCGCTGGCCGAACGCCTGGCCGCGGGAGCCACCGAGTTTTGCCGAAAGAATTTCAACTGGAGAAACAACGCCGGGGCCCTGGCGCGTTTTTACGCCGACGTCTCCGCCCAATCGCAAAAGCAAACCCAGACAGATGTCCCCGCCATCACGGTTTCGAAGTAATCCGGCCGCCGCGGCGGAAGTCGTCGCGCGGTTCTCGCAATCGCCCCATCCGCCCGGGACGTCGTACGCAACGGTCCGCGATTACTGCGAAAGCCTGGACGAGCTTCCCCAGGTCACGGCCATGGACGGCGATCTGAAAAATGTGCAACGCCCCTGGGCCGTAAAAGCTTTGCTTGCGAATGTGCCGCCACCGGCGCGGCTTCTGGAAATCGGCGGCGGCCAACCAATCGTTAGCGGATTCCTCAACGAGCTCGGTTATGAGGTCACGCTCGTCGATCCGTACGACGGATTCGGAAACGGCCCGACTGATTATCAGCAATACGTCGAACGGTATCCGAACGTCAAAATTCGCCGGGAATATTTTCGCCCCGGAATGGGCGGCCTGGCGCCGGGCTCTTTCGACGCGATTTTTTCGGTCTCCGTCCTCGAGCACCTTCCACCGCCCGCGCTCACCAACTGTTTCGAGGCCATTGCGGAATTTCTTTCGCCCAACGGCTTCTCCATTCATTGTTTCGATTTCATTCTCCAGGGGATTGGCGACGCGCACGACCTCACCGTGGCGCAAGCAATTCTCACGGAGCAACAAAAGCTGGGCGGACAGACCGCGCCTGAGCCGATCGCGCAGTTGGTGGAGCAGCTCCGGGCCGATGTGGAAACATTTTTTCTTTCGCCGCAGGGTCATCATAACTGGCGGGGGGGACAGCCCTACGCGGAGTTTCCATTTCGCAAGGTTGTTTCGCTCCAGACCATCGTGGCCCGCTCTCCTGCGCCCTAAGCGGTTCCATCCGCCGCGCATTGCTTGACACCCTTTGGCCGACTTCTAATTTCAGGCATCCAGCGGCCGATCGGCTGGAGCTTCTCAAGCCTGTGACCGCGTCTTCCTCATTTTACCGCTCCTCAATCGGCAAAAAAATGATCGTGGCGATCACCGGCGTGGTCCTGATCGCGTTCGTGCTTGGCCACCTCCTGGGCAATCTCCAGATTTTTCTCGGTCCCGACTGGATCAATTCCTATGCCGAGCATCTGCGGCAACTCGGTCCCTTTCTCTGGGTGATCCGTAGTTTCCTCCTCCTGAATGTTCTTCTCCACATTTTTTACACCATCAGCCTGGCCCTCGAGAATCGGCGGGCCCGCCCGGTGGCCTACAAGAAAAAAGACAATGTGAAGGCGACCTTCGCCTCACGCTCCATGGCTTTGAGCGGGCTGATCGTCCTTGCCTTCATCCTTTATCATCTCGCCCATTTCACCGTCCGGGTGACCGATCCACGCTTTCTCCTTTTGAAAGCCGACCCGCTCAATCGCTACGACGTCTACTCGATGATGGTCTACGGCTTTCAGAATTACTTTGTCTCGGGGTTTTACGTCCTGGGAATGTTCCTTCTCGCGCTTCACCTTAGCCACGGAACTTCGAGCTTTTTTCAATCGCTCGGATTGAACGACAAGAAGCTGACTCCGAAGCTCGCCACCGCCGGCCGGATTTTCGCCTGGCTCATTTTCATCGGATACACCTCCATCCCGGTCGCGGTTCTTCTTCATCTCGTGAAACCGGCGCAACAGCTATGATCGGCCGCCTGGACGCCAGAATTCCCGCCGGTCCTCTTGCTGACAAATGGACCAATCATAAGGACCACGCCCGGCTGGTCGCTCCCAATAACCGGCGAAAGTTTGAGATTATCGTCGTCGGGAGTGGTCTGGCCGGGGGCTCGGCCGCGGCCACTCTGGGCGAGCTCGGTTACAACGTAAAGTGCTTCTGCTACCAGGACAGCCCGCGCCGGGCCCACAGCATCGCCGCCCAGGGCGGCATTAACGCCGCCAAGAATTATCAGAACGACGGCGACAGCGTCTTCCGCCTTTTCTACGACACGATCAAAGGCGGCGATTTCCGGGCCCGGGAGGCGAATGTCTATCGCCTCGCGGAAGTCAGTAATCTGATCATCGATCAATGCGTCGAGCAGGGAGTGCCGTTCGCGCGCGAATACGGCGGCTTGCTCGCGAACCGCTCCTTCGGAGGCGCCCAGGTTTCGCGAACGTTCTACGCGCGCGGCCAGACCGGCCAGCAGCTTCTTCTCGGCGCCTACCAGGCCCTTTGCCGGCAGATCGCGGCGGGCGCCGTGAAAATGTTTCCGCAGACCGAGATGCTCGATCTTGTCCTGGTCGACGGGCACGCGAAAGGGATCATCACCCGCAGCCTGGTCACGGGAAAAATCGAAGCGCATTCCGGCGATGCCGTCGTTCTGGCGACGGGCGGCTATGGCAACGTCTTTTATCTCTCGACCAACGCTCGGGGCTGCAATGTCACCGCCACCTATCGCGCCTACAAAAAAGGCGCGCTCTTTGCCAACCCCTGTTACACCCAGATTCACCCGACCTGCATCCCCGTCAGCGGTGAAAATCAATCCAAGCTGACTTTGATGTCGGAATCGCTCCGGAATGACGGGCGCGTTTGGGTGCCGAAACAATCCGGCGACAAACGCCCGCCCGCTCAGGTTCCCGAGGCCGAGCGTGACTATTATCTCGAGCGAAAATATCCCAGCTTCGGCAATCTGGCGCCACGCGACATCTCATCGCGGAGCGCAAAGGAGGTTTGCGATGAAGGGCGAGGCGTGGGCGAGAGCGGGCGCGGAGTTTATCTCGACTTCGCGGACGCGATCGCGCGTTTGGGCGAAAACACGATCCGCGAACGTTACGGCAATCTTTTTCACATCTACGAAAAGATTACGGGCGAAAATGCCTACCAGCGCCCGATGCGCATTTATCCGGCGGTCCACTACACGATGGGAGGACTCTGGGTGGACTATAACCTGATGAGCAACGTCCCTGGGCTGCATGTGGTCGGCGAGGCAAATTTTTCCGATCACGGCGCGAACCGCCTGGGGGCGAGCGCGCTCATGCAGGGCCTGGCCGATGGCTATTTTGTCCTGCCTTACACGCTGCCCTCTTACCTCGCTCCGCAGATCGGTAAGCGCCCATCCACCGATCACCCGGAGTTTCGCAAAGCGGAAAGCGACGTTCGGACCCGGACGGAAAAGCTGCTCGCGATAAATGGAAAACGATCGGTCGATTCGTTTCATCGCGAGCTTGGCCTTCTTCTCTGGGACAAATGCGGAATGGCCCGAAACGCCGCCGGACTTCAGGAAGCGCTGGCCCGGGTTCCGCAGTTGCGTGACGAATTCTGGCGCGATGTGCGCGTTCTCGGCGATGGCGAGGCTTACAATCAATCGCTGGAACGCGCCGGACGTGTCGCCGATTTTCTCGAATTCGCCGAGCTTATGTGCACCGACGCCCTTACCCGCGATGAATCGTGTGGCGGCCATTTCCGCGAAGAACACCAGACCCCGGATGGCGAAGCGTTGCGCGACGACGAAAATTTCGCGGATGTCTTTGCCTGGGAATTCCAGGGAAATGGCTCGATCGCGCCGCCCAAACTCCATCGCGAACCGCTGGTGTTCGAAACCGTGCAGCTAACCCAGAGGAGCTACAAATGAACTTTCGCCTCAAGGTCTGGCGGCAACGGGATCCGAAGACAAAAGGCAAACTTGTCGAATACCAGGCGACGAACGTGTCGCCGAACACGTCGTTCCTCGAGATGCTCGACGTGGTCAATGAAGGGTTGATCGCGAAGGGCGAAGAGCCGATCGCGTTTGATTCCGATTGCCGTGAGGGGATCTGCGGCACGTGCTCGCTCACGATTAACGGCGAAGCCCATGGACCCGATCACCCGGGTGCGGCCTGCGAGGTTTACATGCGGCGGTTCAAAGATGGCGCCACGATTGTGGTCGAGCCGTTCCGGGCCAAACCCTTCCCGCTCATCAAAGACCTGGTGGTCGACCGAAGCGCGCTGGATCGCATCGTGCAGGCGGGCGGATTTATCGCGGCTCGCGCCGGGTCGGCTCCGGAAGCGAACGCGACTCTTGTTCCGAAACACGACGCCGATCGCGCCATGGAAGCGGCGGCCTGCATCGGCTGCGGAGCGTGCGCGGCTGCGTGTCCCAACGCGTCCGCCATGCTCTTCACTGCTGCGAAAGTCTCGCACCTTGCGTTTCTTCCGCAGGGGCAACCGGAACGCACGGCGCGCGTTTTGAAAATGGTGACCGCGATGGATGCGGAAGGTTTTGGAAACTGCACCAACACCTATGAGTGCGAAGCCGTCTGCCCCGCTTCGATCAGCGCCAGTTTCATCGCCAAACTCAATCGCGAGTACGCCACTGCCAGTCTGCGCCGCAACGCCGGCGAATGAGAATCAGGTAGCGCAAAGCTGCGTCCACAGGGACGAATCGAGTTTCTGCCGGATGAGCGCCGCCAGGCTTTCTCCATCGGCGCTCTCGCGCAGGACCGCGAGCACCGTCGAGCCAGAACCCGAAAGTAAGGCGGCGCCTACGCCCGGTTGCTCTCGAAGCCAGTTCTTGAGGGATGCGAGAAAAACATATTTCTCGAACACCGGCCGCTCGAGATCGTTGACGAACCGGACGCCGCCAAATTCCTGCGGGGAATAATCAACGCCGGGAATCTCCCTGGATTCTTTCCATCTCCCGTAAGCCCACGGCGTCGGAACGCCAAAAGCCGGTTTCACCAGGAGCAGTTGAAAACGCGCGGGCAAGTTGGTCGGAACGACGATCTCACCCCGTCCACGGCAAATCGCCGGCGAGCGGACGATAAAAAACGGAACGTCGGAACCCAGCTGCGCCCCGAGCTCGAGCAGTTTCGTCGCGTCGAGACCGGTAGCAAAAAGCTCGTTCAGGCCGAGCAAGATCGACGCGGCGTCGCTGCTGCCACCGCCCAGGCCGGCTCCGTGCGGAACCTTTTTTTCGAGAACGATTCTGAGCCCAGCGGAAATCCGGGTGGTTTCCTGGAAAAGTCTGGCCGCTCGCACGGCCAGGTTGTCGTCACCCACCGGCAGGGAAGGATCGTCGCAGGAAAAGCGAATACGCCCGTCGTCCCCTGCCCTCTCGATCGTCAGCCGGTCCGCGAGCGAAATGGGCGCCATGAGGGTTTCGATTTCGTGGAAACCGTCCGCGCGCCGTCCTTTGATTCGAAAAGACAGATTGATCTTCGCCGGTGCCAAAATCTCCATGATGTGCGATTAATTCCGCGAAAGTTCCGGAAGCATAAAATGAATTCGCGCCTGGCCGAGAAAATTATTGTGGCGCTCGATGTCGCCACCACCAGGGAAGCGCTGAAACTCGCGTCGCTTCTCGCCCAGGACGTCGGTTTTTTCAAAATCGGACTGCAAAGTTTCACCGCCAACGGGCCCGCGCTGGTCCGCTCGATTTCCGATCTCGGCCCAAGGGTTTTTCTCGATCTGAAGTTGCACGACATCCCGAACACCGTTGCGAAAGCGGTTGAGTCCGCCGGCGAGCTCGGCGTCAAAATGCTGACAATTCATTTGAGCGGCGGGAGCGAAATGGTTCGGGCGGCCGTCGCCGCGCGGAAAAACGACCTGCTGCTCCTTGGGGTAACGGTGCTCACCAGTTCGGCGGAAGAAACTCTCGCCGAGACCGGGGTTTCTGGGAAAACCGGCGAACAGGTTTTGCGCCTGGCGCGGCTCGGCGTCGCGAACGGAATCGATGGACTCGTGGCCAGCCCCCATGAAGCCAAAATGCTGCGCGCCGAATTTGGCGAGAAGATCAAGATTGTAACGCCGGGAATTCGGCCGGCGGGTTCGTCGCCCGGGGATCAAAAGCGTTTTGCGACGCCGCGCGACGCGATCGAAGCCGGGGCTGATTATTTGGTAATTGGGCGCCCAATCGTCGCGGCTGCGGATCCGAAGGCGGCCGTCCAACAAGTCCTCGCGGAACTTACCTGAGCGGGAGCGATGCTCGACGGATTGCAGGTGTTCGATGACGTCGAGCCGAAGCCGGCGGCGCTGAATATGGCGATGGATGAGGCGCTGCTCACTGATTCCACTACGCCTGTCCTGCGTTTTTATAGGTGGCGACGCCCCTCAATCTCCTTCGGTTATTTCGGACGCTACGCTGAAGTCGCGCCGGAATCCGAGCGACGCGATATCGTTCGACGCTGGACTGGAGGGGGAATCGTTCCGCACGGTTCGGACCTGACCTATTCCGTCGTAGTTCCGCGCGACCATTCATTTTTCCAGCGATCGTCACTCGAGGTTTACGCCGCGGTGCACGACGCGATTTGCCGGGCGCTCCAGGCGAATGGCGTGGACGCGCTCCTGGCCGGCAGCGCGGCGCCAAAAATTTCCGAAGCCTGCTTCGCGAATGCGGTCCGGGCGGATGTGATCAGCGGCGGACACAAAATCGCAGGTGCGGCCCATCGCCGCTCGCGCACCGGTCTTCTACACCAGGGCAGTATCCAACGAAACGATTTGCCGGACCGTTTCCGCGAAGATTTCGCCGCCCTCCTTTGTCCGCGATTCGAGCGGTTCACCCCCCCGCCGAAGTTGGACGACCGAGCCGCGGAGATTGCGGAAAAGAAATATGCAACTCACGAGTGGCTGACGCGACGGTAACGGGAGCGCCATGGAGACGGCACGCCACCGTGCCGGTGGGTTTGCGCGTCGCGTTCTCTCCACGGCCTGAGGGCAGGCCGTCTCCATCGAGCCGTGGAGAGATCTCCATGCCAGTTACTCCTGTTGTTTTGACAGCCATAGACCGTCCTTCTATCCTGCGTTTGTGGAAGTTTTCGCTGATTCAAAGGCTCATGCTACCTCGCGCGACGGCGCTTTGGCGCGGGTCGTCCTCGGCGTCCAGGCCGAACTGGATGAAGTCGAGGCGCGCGTGGCCCGGCAGGCCGCCGAGTTCGATCCCGCGGTCGAAGGGTATGTGACGTACGCCATCGGCAGTCGCGGCAAGCGCCTCCGGCCAGTGATGGCGTTGCTCAGCGGGGGCGTCAGCGGCGGGATTACTTCGGGACATATCGACCTCGCCGTCATCGTGGAGCTGATCCACATCGCGACTCTCGTGCATGACGACATCATGGACGAAGCCGAACGGCGCCGGGCCCAACCCACGGTCAACGCGCGGTGGGGCAATTCCCTGAGCGTCCTTTTGGGAGACTGCCTCTTCGCCCAGGCGCTCAATCTTTCCACCAATTTCGACAATGCCGAAATCAGCCGCGTCATTGCCCGCGCGGCCCGGGACGTTTGCTCCGGTGAAATTATCCAGACGCAACGCCGGTTCGATCTGCATCTCAGCATCGACGATTACCTGCGCATCATCGCAATGAAGACCGGCTCGCTCTTTGCCGCTGCGGCCGAACTGGGGGCGGTCCTCAACGGGGCCGATCCCGAAACCATCCGGACCCTCCGAGATTTCGGCCGCAAGATCGGCGGCGCTTATCAGATTTTCGATGATTGCCTGGATGTCGCCGGCAATGAAGCCGACATCGGCAAGACGCTTGGAACTGATTTGCGAAAAGGAAAGATGACGTTGCCGATTCTCATGCTCTTGCATTCGGCGCCGGCGACCGAGCGCGAACGGTACTGCGAGCTCATCCTCGAGGAAAAGTCCGGCGCCATTACCAAATTGCTCAAGATCGACGCGCCAAATGGCGCCCTGAAATCTTCGCTCGATGCCGGAGACGATTGTTTGCGGGAAGCCCAGGCTGAATTGCATGCGCTCCCCTCCAATCGCTATACCGATTCGCTTTTCCAACTGGGTGACGCACTCCGGGAAATGCTCGATCAGTTTCGTGTCTGAAATTGCTGGATGGGACGGCGCCTCCCCCCAAGGCGTCACTCGAATGGCCCAAATCAAAATTCGCGAAATGCCGCAGGACGAGCGGCCCCGCGAAAAATTACTCGCCCATGGACCGACGGCGCTCATCGATCCGGAATTGATCGCAATTTTGTTGCGCACCGGTTTGCCGGGCGCAAATGCCGTTGAAGTGGCACGCCAACTTTTGAAACGATACGGTTCGCTCTCCGGCTTAAGCCGCTGCTCGGTGACAGAAATCGAAGCCATTCCGGGCATCGGCAAGGCGAAGGCAATTCAGCTCGTGGCCGCTTTCGATCTTGGCCGGCGCCTCGCTAACGAGCGGCTTTCCCGCCAGAAACTCGATTCGCCTGAGCTCGTCCACGATCTCGTCGCCGCCGAGATGCGCGCTTTGCATAAGGAATCTCTCCGAGTCATTCTGCTCGATACGCGCTATCATTTGCTTCGCATGGAGGAGGTCTCGCTCGGCAGCGTCAATGAAAGCATCGCGCACCCGCGGGATGTTTTCCGCCCGGCCGTGATCTCTTCGGCCTATGCGGTCATCGTGGTCCATAACCATCCTTCCGGCGATCCTTCTCCAAGCCAGTCGGACCACAGCCTGACGAGACGTTTGGTCGAAGCCGCGGAGCTGCTCCAGATCAAATTGCTCGACCACATTATCATTGGGGCGCCTGCCGAGGGACGGCCGTCTTACTTCAGTTTCAAGGAGGCCGGCGTGCTATGAAGATTCATCCGACCGCGATTGTCGACGAGGGCGCGCAGATCGGCGCCGACGTTGAGATTGGTCCTTATTCAGTGATCGGTGGCGAAGTCATCATTGGCGAGAAATGCGTGATTCAATCGCACGTCGTGATTGAAGGCTCGGTGAAGATGGGCCCGGGGAATTTTATCGGCCATGGCGCGGTGATCGGCGCCGCGCCGCAGGAGCTGGGGTTTTCTCCGCAAACCAAAAGCACGGTCGAAATTGGAAGCGGGAATGTCATTCGCGAGCATTGCACTATTCATCGTGGCAGCACGGAAGGAAGTGCGACGCTCCTGGGCGACGAAAATTTTCTGATGATCAACACGCACCTCGGCCACAACTGCATCCTGGGGAACGGCGTTGTGATCGCGAACGACGCTCTGCTCGCCGGCCACGTGCGAATCGACGACCGGGCGTTCATCGGCGGAGGCTCGCGTTTTCACCAGGGCATCCGGATGGGGCGGCTCGTGATGGCGGAAGGTCGGTTCACAAAAAATCTGCCGCCGTTTATGGCCGCGGCCAAGAACGAGGTTTACGGCATGAACATCGTCGGTCTGCGCCGGGCCGGCCTGAGCGCGGCGGAGCGCGATGAAGTCAAACGGGCGTTCAAGCTGCTCTATCGCAGCGGGCTCAATACGAAGCAGGCGCTGGAAAAAGCCGCGACGGAGGAGTTCGGTCCGATTGGCCGTGAGTTTTTCGAATTCGTGGCGAACGCCGGGAAGCGCGGGATCGTTGGCTACGGCCGCGGCGCGACGGAAGATTAGCTGGCTTTCTGTAGCCGTCGCCCTGTGGGCGACGCATCGATTCCGTTTGTCGCGGCGCGTTCTCTCGCGTCGCCCGCAGGGCGACGGCTACAGAAGAGCGTTATGGAAGCGCCAGGAACGCCAGCATCCGCCCGGTGCGGCCTTTTTGGGCGCGATAGGAATAATAGCGATTCAGGTCGCACGCGGTGCAAACGCCGCAGTCCTGCACGGACGCCACCCCGAGAGCGCGGCATTGCCGCACAATTTCCGCCGCGAAATCGATTTCATAATGCGGGGGTCGAATGCACGGACTGAGTTGGACGACGAGATCCGAGGCGCGCGAACCAAAATGCTCCGTCATGGCCTTGATGGCGCTGGCCGCAATACCAAGCTCGGTCCCTTTCTTTCCGGAATGCACCAACCCTATCGCCTTGCGGACCGGATCGACGAGATAAACGGCGCAGCAATCGGCAACATAAATACCGAGGCAAATGCCCCGCCGCTGCGCGATGAGGCCATCACAGCTTTCAAAACAAGCGTTGTCAGCAGTCGCGTCATCGACAACGCCGATCCGGTTTCCGTGCACCTGCTGCGCGGTAACGAACGGCATCGAACCGAGTCCATGTTGCTCCCGGATATCTCGATGGACGCCATCCAGCCGGGCCAGCGCCTCCTGCTTGTCGTGCGACATTTCGATGCCGGGCGAACGCAGCGTGAAACCGTGAACTATCCCTGGCAGCGCGCTCAGCGCCGGGAAATGTTCGACCGGCAGCCGCGCTTCGCTCACTTACTGCCCGTCGTGCGCGTGGTGCGCGTCGTCGTCGTCGTTCGGGTTTGAATCGGCGGGCGATTCCCGGCGTGGTTCAATTGGAGCGGCGTCGGCTTCGGCGCCGGGGTCGGTCTGGCGTCGGTCCTGGTCTTGTCGCGCGTATGCGCGTCATCGAGCTCGTTGGAATAGACCACCTCGGTCGCGGTCACACGATCGAATTCAGCCAGGGCAACGTTGTAATTAAAGAGCGCCTGGATCCGGTTCGACTCCGCCTGGGTCACTTCCACCCGCGAGTTCAGCACTTCCAACTGCGTTCCGGCGCCCGCGCTCAAACGCGCGCTCGCGAGGCGCAGCGCTTCCTGGGCTTGCCCGACACTTTCCTCGGTCGCTTTCACCAGTTCGGCGCTCTGTCTCAGGTTCGAATCCTGTTGCTGCACTTCCAGTTCCACCTGCCGATTGGCGTCGTCCAGCGTGATCTTTGATTGCTCGAGCACGGCGTTGGCTTGTTTGACCGCCCCGTAAGTCGCGCCCCAATCCCAGATCGCCCACGAACCGGTGCCCCCAAAAACATACCCCGAGCGGACCTGGTCGATGTTTTCGCTGATTGGCGAACTGCGGAAATCTTCGCCGGCGGTGACGCTGAAGGTTGGGAAATAACCAGAGCGCGCCACGTTGACCTGGGCGGCATTACTCAGGACCACCGCCTTCTGTTGCTTCAGGAACGGCCGCCGCTCCTTGGCCATCTCGATCGCCATATCCAGCGGAATGTGCCGCGGGTGGAACTCCAGTGTGCCCACTGCCTCCAAAGGCTGCTGGCCGGCGCGCATCGGATCGAAATCGAGCCCGAGCGTCTTGGCTAATTGGAGCAGCGAAATGCGGTAACTATTCTGAGCGGCAATCAGGAGCGGATATTGGTTCGACAGGGCGACCTGGGCCTGGAGGACGTTGAACCGCGGGACGGTGCCGGCCTCGAATCGATTCTGTTGATCCTGCAACTGGCTCTTGAGCAGGTTCACGGAAGACTCCTGGACGTTGATCAGCTCCCGGTTGAGCAAGACCTGGTAGAACTGCTGTTTCACCGTGGAAATGACCGTGTCCACGACGTTCCGAAACCCGAAGTAACTGCTGTCCCGCGTGAACGCTGCCGCGCGAATGTTCGAAATGACTCGCCCGCCGGCGAACACGACCTGGGACGCCTGAAGCGAAAGGCTGTACTGGGTCGGGACCCCGGAAAGGCCGCCACTCGAGCCCGACGAGATGGAGCCAAGGTGAGGATCAGTATTCTGAACGTTATAGAGCGCTTCGATCTTCGGCAAAATTTCCGCACGCATCTGGATGTAAAGACCCTTAGTGCGCTCAATATCCTGGCGCGCCTTCTGGATGTCGGCGTTGCGCATGAGCGCGGTGAGCACTGCCTGTTCGAGCGTGAATCGCGGCATCGCTGTCTGGCGCATCCGCAATTCGGTCAGCGTTTCAGTTCCGGCAAAAAGGAACGGAGCCAGAGGCACGAGCGCCACGAGCGTGAGACAAACAAAGAGATAGACAGAAGCTTTACGCATGGAAAGAGACGCAGGATAAACAGATTCGGATCGGCGAAGGAGCGAAGAGATCGGGAGCTTTAGCGCTGAGTGCTATGCAAGCCGCGTGCCGCATCCTCAATTCATGACGTAAACGGCTGGTCGATGGCTGTTTATAAATTTGGGGTTGATGATGTGCTCCGCCAATCGTTCCCGGGTTCGGGATCAACGCGTTCCATTTTCGAAACGCCGCGAAGCCAGCAGACTTCGTCGCGGTTTACTGCGCGGCGCCGGCTGGGACTCCTCCTTGGCCTGGCAGTAATCATTAATCTTGGAGTAAATCTGGAGCCACGCCTTCTGTTCGTTGGGCGTGAGATGGCTCATCACCTTCATAACGTTGCCCACCATCTCTTCTCGAATCCGTCGCACCAGGGCCGAGCCTTTGGCGGTGATGCAAACCATGACCTTGCGGCGATCCTCGGGAGCGCTCGAACGCACCACGTAATTCAAGTTTTCCAGCCGATCCACCAACCCGCTGGCCGCCGCGGTGGTGTGTCCCATCTTTTGCGCGATGGCGGACATGGTGAGGATCTCTTTCTGGTCCAGGGCCGCCAAAAGAAAGTATTGCGGGAACGAAACGTTTCCCGGCGCCAATTGCTTGCAGAGATGGAGAAGGAAGCAGCGCTGCATCTCGAGGATGAAGTGCGAGAGGCGTTCCGCATCGGCGCGGAACTGGTCGGTGCCATTGAGGCTAAGGCGTGACTCGGAGTTCAACGCGCATAAGCTAAAATGCCCGCGCAGGGTGTCAAACGCCCTCGCGGTAAAAACGGCAATCAATCCAGCTTGACGACCGGAACGATGGCTCCGCTTCGAAGATTCTCCCCGGGCGCAACCCGAAGAAGGGCGTTGGCCCGGCTCAAACCGTAGAGGGCGTGCGATTCCTGCCGGCCCACGACCCCAAACCTCCCATCGACCAGCCGGCCGCGAACGTAATGCGGACGGTCCCCTTCGTTCGTTAGTTCGCCGGCGAGGGTTGCTTCCGTTTGCGGGAAGGCGAGCTCGTCTTCGTGCGCACCCATCAGACGCAGGATTGCGGGGCGAACAAAGATGAGAAAGGTCACGAACGCCGAAACCGGGTTGCCCGGCAGCCCGAAGATCGAGCATTGGCCGGCGCGGCCAAAGAGGAACGGCTTTCCCGGCTTGACCAGGACGCGCCACAAATCGGTTTGGGCGCCCACCGCCTTGAGAGCGGGCTTTACGAGATCACGCGCGCCGACCGAGATGCCGCCGATTACCAGCAAGACATGGTGGTCCAATCCTTTTCGTAACGCAGCCTCGATGGCAGCCGCGTCATCCGGGCAATGCTGCACGTCCGCCACCGTCGCACCGTGCCTTTCGGCAAGCGCTCGCAGGAGAATAGAATTGCTCTCGAAAATCTGTCCCGGTTCGAGCGATCCCCCCGGTGGCACAAGTTCGTCGCCGGTCGTGACGATCGACACCCGGACGGCGCCGCCCACTGCAATTTCGGCAAGACCTTGCGCCGCCAGCAACGCCAGGGTCTGCGAGCGGATGCGAGCGCCGGCTTCGAGAATTTTTTGCCCCTCGCTCAGGTCGCAGCCGCGCCGGCGAATAAACTCACCGGGCTCAACCGTTGTGTTCACGAAAATTTGCGATTCCTCGGTTCGCACGTCCTCCTGCATCACGACGGCGTCTGCCCCTGCCGGGATGGGGGCGCCGGTAAAAATTCGAATCGCCGCCCCTGCGGCGAGGCGAAGCCCGCGATCCACCCCGGCGGGTTGTTCGCCGACGACGCGCTGGCCCTTTCCATCCGCGCAGGCGCCGGCCACAACGGCGTAACCATCCATCGCGGAATTGTCGAAGGCTGGCAGCGCCACCCGCGCCAATACATCGGAAGCGGCAAACTGTTCCCGCGCCTCGATCAGCGGCACGGTCCGCGGCGGCAGCGGCCGAACGCTTGCCATAATGCGCTTGAGCGCCTCATCTTCGGTAATCATGGGCCGGTCAGGTTGACGAGTATCCCTCAACCTCATATTCTCGCAATCTGTTGGTGAGGTGGCTGAGTGGTCGAAAGCAGCGCTTTGCTAAAGCGCCGTACCTCAAAAGGGTACCGAGGGTTCGAATCCCTCCCTCACCGCCATGACATTTTCGAATTTCGAATTTCGAATTTCGATTTCCAATTTCTGACCCCAGGAATCCGGCGGCGCCATCGCGTTCTTGAGCAAGCCGGCGAAACTGCGCAAACTCAATTCACCGTGTCTGATCCTGACTCTACTTCATCCGATCCGACGATGCTGGTGACGAGCGGCGGCAACCGCGCCATCGGTGGTTACGAAATCGAGGGAGAACTCGGGCGCGGCGGGATGGGCGTGGTTTACCGCGCCTGGCAGCGAAAGCTGAACCGGATCGTCGCCCTCAAAATGTTGACCGGCTATTACGGTCCGCCCGAACTAAAGCGCTTCTTCGCGGAGGCAGAGACCGCCGCCGGCCTGCACCACGCCAACATCATCCACGTTTACGACGTTGGAGAACACGACGGCGCTCCGTATTTCGCGATGGAATATGTAAAAGGCGGTTCGCTGGCGGATCGTCTCCGGGCTGGGATCCTGACGCCCCGCGAAACGGCGCAGCTTTTGGTCCCGGTCGCGCGCGCCCTGGATTTCGCGCATCAAAACCAGGTCGTTCATCGGGACATGAAGCCGGCCAACATTCTGCTCGATCCGCAAGGCGTGCCGAAGGTGACCGATTTCGGAATCGCCAAGCGGCTCACGGCGGAGACTGCGCTCACCCTGACCGGAGCGGTCATTGGCACGCCGGTTTACATGGCGCCGGAACAGGCGCGGGGGACGAGCCGCGATGTCGGCGCCGCGGCGGACATCTATTCGCTCGGCGCGATTCTCTACGAAATGCTGGCCGGCCGGCCGCCGTTTTTGCCGGACGAAAGCGACACCTCCATCATGGTCCGGGTGGCGACCGAGAACCCGGCCTCTCCCACCCGGCATCGGGCTGGTGTCCCTCGCGATCTCGAAACGATTTGCCTGAAATGCCTCGCGAAAGAACCAGCGGAGCGCTACCCCACCGCGGCTGCTTTTGCCGACGACCTGGAACGATTTCTCGATGACAAACCGATCGATGCCCGCCGGGTTTCGAGAGTTTTCCGAAAGGGGCGCCGCAAACTCGCCCTGGTTGTTTCCCTTCTCGCTCTTCTGGCCGTTGGCTTCCTTCTTTTTCCCTCGGCCCGTTCGAAGTTCGCGAAAATAACCGAATCGAGCCCGGTCGCGCCGGCAATCCCGGAGAAATCGATCGCCGTGCTTCCGTTCGAAAGCCTGAGCACAAACCAGGAGAACTCTTTTTTCACGGACGGCGTGCAGGACGAAATCCTGACCAACCTGGCCAAGGTCGCCGACTTGAAAGTCATCAGCCGCACCAGCGTGATGCAATACAAGAACACCGCCAGCCGGAATCTCCCCGAAATCGGGCAGGCCTTGAAGGTTGCGCATGTCCTCATCGGAAGCGTGCAGCGCGATAGCAATCGCGTACGGGTCACCGCACAGTTAATCGACGCCCGGACGGACGCCCACCTTTGGGCGGAGCATTACGATCGCCCGCTGGACGACGTCTTTGCGATCCAAAGCGAGATCGCGAAAAAAATTGTCGAGCAGTTGCGGGCAAAACTTTCCGCCGGCGAAAAGGCCGCGATCGAGCAGCCGCCGACGATCAACCTGGAAGCCTGGGATCTTTACAATCAGGCCAAAGCAATCATCGCCACGAGCGCGTTCGGCGCCGGCTTTAAAGACAAGCTCACCCGGGCGGCCAATTTGTTGGATCAGGCGGTGGCGAAAGACCCGAATTTCCTTCTCGCCTATTGCGACCTCGCCTGGGTTCACGATTTCGCTTATTTCAGCGGCGTCGACCACACGCCGGCCCGGCTGGCGCTGGCGGAGCAAGCGATCCAAAACGCGCTCCGCTTGCGGCCCGACAGCGGCGAGGCCCACCTGGCCCAGGCGCAACACCTGTATCAGGCCTACCTCGATTACGATCGCGCGCTCGTTGAGCTGACGATCGCGAGCCGGACCCTGCCGAACGATCCGCGTATTTTTGAATTCAGCGGCTACATCATTCGCCGCCAGGGCCGGCAGGAGGAAGGCCTCCGGCATCTCCAACGCGCCATCGAGCTTGATCCACGTAACTTCGGCACGCTCCAACAAATTGCCCTGAGTTATGAGGGCCTGCGTCGTTACGCGGAAATGGTCGAAGTCCTGGAACGGGCGCTCTCGATTGTGCCGGAGGATATCGACACGAAAATATCACGCGCCCAGGCGTTCCTCGATTGGAAGGCTGACACCCGTCCCTTGCATGTGGAGATTGAGGCACTGCTGGAGAAACAACCGACGGCCGGCGCCAGCTTTGCCGATAATTGGCTTTACCTGGCCTTGTGCGAGCGGGACCACGCCGCCGCGCTTCGCGCCCTGGCTGCTTTGGGAGAACATACCTTTGGGCCTGACGCGATCCTGTTCAGTCCGAAGTTCGGGGAAGGTTTGGCCGCGCGGGTTCGCGGCGATACCGCCGGGGCGCAGGCCGCTTTCGCCGCCGCGCGCGTGCAACAGGAAAAGGTGCTCGCGGCCCAGAACGATTATCCGCCGGCGCTTTGCGTGCTGGGATTGATTGATGCCGGGCTCGGGCGCAAAGAGGACGCGTTACGAGAAGGACGGCGCGCGGCGGAGATGCTGCCGATTGAAAAAGACGCGCTCAATGGAGTCCGGGTGCGGGAATTCCTCGCCATCATTTATGCCTGGGTAGGCGAAAAGGGGTTGGCCACCGAGCAACTGGAAGCGGTCACGAAATTTCCGGCTTCCTCGAGTTATGGGCAACTGCGCCTGCATCCCTACTGGGACCCGTTACGCGGAGATGCCCGTTTCGAAAAGATCGTGGCCTCCTTTGCCCCTCACGCGCCGAAAAAATGAGATGGAGCCGGCACGCAATCCATTGGAGCCGGCACGCCCTCGTGCCGGAGAGCTTGCGCTCGGTCACACATATTCTCAACGGCCTGAGGGCAGGCCGTCTCCAGAATCCGTCTCCACCTACCGGAAACGTTCCGTCGGCGGAGTGCTCTCCGGCTCCGGCTTGGGCGTGGCTTCGGCCGACGGCTCCTCATCCGGCTTCGGCTTGGGGGAGGACGGCTTCTCCTTGTCTTTCTTCTTCTTGGGCTTCTCTTCGGGCTCGATTTTCTTTACCTGCACCCGGCGTTGAAGAACGCTGCCGGTCTGGGCCGGCATCAGGATTTCGTCGTAATCTTTGTTCGATTTCGAAGCGCATCCCGCGCCCCCAAAGGCGAGACACGTGGCGGCTAGGATGGCGATCAAACGACGATGCATAGGTGAAAATTGTCCTCCGCCGGTGAGAGAATCAGGAACTTTTGCCCCGGGCAAGAACAACTGCGTCGCAACGCGCGATTTTCCGACCGTTTCACTCCTGTCGCGCCCTCTCCGGGAAGCCGGCCGCGACCTTAAATCTTTGAGATTGAACACGAAGCCGAACACATTAATCTGCGCATCCAAATGAGCCGCGCCGCCTTATTTCGCCTCTCCCTTGCCCTGGGCGCGCTCGCCTTGATCACCAGCTGCGCCGAAGTCCCTACCGCCCCGACCACAATGGCCCCGCCGACGCCGCCGCCAGGCTACTGGAACGGCGACGGGGTTCCCGGCTCCCCGAAAATTATCGTCAGCATTTCCGAGCAGCGCGCTTATTTCTACAAGGGCAAGAATCTGGTCGGCGAATCCACGGTATCCACCGGCAAGCCGGGCTTTGGGACGCCGCCCGGTTATTACACGGTTTTCTGGAAGGATGCGGAGCACGTCTCGAGCGTCTTCGGCGATTATGTCGACGATGCCGGGAACGTCACGAAATCGAATATCGACGTGCGCAAGGATTCCAAACCGCCGGGCTCTCATTACGATGGAGCGCGGATGCCGTTCGCGATGTTTTTCCGGGGCGGCTACGCGATGCACCAGGGCTACGTGCCGCCGTACGCGGCGTCTCACGGTTGCATCCGCCTGCCAAAAGAGATGGCGGAAGTCTTTTTCAATAACTCCGCGCCCGGCACCCCAGTGATTGTGAAACAGGAAGCCGTCATGCACGTCGTCACGGCTCCGCCGCAGGTTCCCGCTCCTTCCACGGTTGCGCCTCCAGCGCCGGCTCTGGTTCGAAATGCGCCTGTCCGTCCCGGTCCGGTCAGCACTCCGTCTCCCGCTCTGACCACGATTGCTCCTCCTCCGCCGAATGTCGTGAGGTCAACGGCGCCCGCGCCAGTGCGTCCCGGCCCAGTTCGCACTACCGTTCCTGCGCCCTCCCCCATTCCGCTTCGTTCTCCCGCTCCCGTTCTTACCCGGGTCCCTGGTCCTGTTCGCCCGGGTCCCGTTACCACGACAGTTCCTGCTCCCACTCCTGTTCGTTCTCCCGCGCCCGTTGTTTCCCGCGCGCCCGGAACCTTTCCTTATCGTTCCTCTTCGCCGGCCCCTCTTCGAACCCCGGCGCCTAATCTCGTTCGATCTACAGCCCCTCCGCCTGTTCGTCCCGGTCCGGGTCCCGTTCGCACCACGGTTCCCGGTCCGTCTCCTGTTCCCCTCCGCTCACCTGCCCCGGTTCTCACAAAGACGCAGGGCCCGGTTCGGCCTCAGGGTCCTGTTCGCACCACGGTTCCCGGTCCTTCTCCTGTTCCCCTCCGCTCACCTGCCCCGGCTCTGACCAGGACGCAGGGCCCGGTTCGGCCTCAGGGCCCTGTTCGCACCACGGGTCCCGGTCCCTCTCCCGTTCCCCTTCGCACGCCTGCTCCCGCTCTCACCCAGATGCCGGGTCCCGTCCGGCCTTCGGGTCCCCCTCCAGGGCCGGCTACCGTTCGTCCCACACCGCCTCCCGCTCCATCCAAGACTCGACATCACAAGCGTTCCCGTCCTTCCGGACATTCACCGGCGCCTTCTCCAAGCCCGAGCCCTGCTCGATAGCTGGAAGGGCGCGGTGTCGCCGAAATTTTCGATCCGGCCGGACACGCGTTTTCGAGGAAGGCCGGGCTAACCGATCCTCCGGCTACAGCGAACCGAAAGGAATCTCCCCGCGCTGCGACTACTATTTGGGAGGAGAAATGATGTGACCCGGGTGCAGCAGGAAACGCAGTTTGCTACGTGGCTCCGCGAGTATTCTTTCATTTGCGTCCGAATCGCGCGCGCATTCGAATTTAATCCCAGCGCTCAGGCAGATCTCCTGCAGGAAATTCTGCTCCAATGGTGGAGGTCGATCCCCAATTTCCCGCGAATTGAAAACCCGCGACCGTGGCTCTATCGCGTCAGTCTGAACGCGGCCCTGACCTGGCAGCGTCGGGAAAGTCGGCGCGGACGCATTATCGATCGCTCCGCGCCTTTTGCGCAGTTGGTCGAGACCGTTGTGCAGCCGGTCGATTCGTCTGGACGCGATGCGATCGACGACCTTTACCGGGCGATTCAGCAACTCCGCCCCGCAGAACGAGCCTTGATCCTCCTGCACCTCGAGGGTTTTTCCTATGAAGAGATCGCCGGCACCATCGGGATCTCCGCCAACGCTGTCGGAAGTCGCCTCACCCGCGTTCGCGATAACCTGGGCAGATTAATGAAAGGAACCCCGCGGCCTCATGAACCCGTCTGATTTGGAAAATATCTGGAACGAGCAAGGACCGATCAAACCGGACCCGAAAGATATCGCGAAGATTGCAGCCGCCGTCCGCTCGGGGGACCGGAAATTTCGGCGAACAATTTGGTGGCGAGATCTACGGGAGATCGGAGCGGCTCTCATTCTCGCGGCCGTGTTCGGAAATGTTGGGCAAACCGGGTTTCGCTGGATTGCGGTGGCGAGTTGTCTGTTCGTGGCGGGGTTTATCATCAGAAGCCGAGTCGGAGAGAGGTTTCGCGCGGATCAGGCCAGCGTGGCCGATCAGCTTCAGCAGATGATCCGGGGAACCGAAACGCAGATCCGTTTACTGCGCTCGGTTTTTTGGTGGTATTTGCTGCCGTGCGCCATCGGTACCCTTGCCATCGTCCTGGATCGAGCCTCCGCGCACGACCGCCTGCCACGGAGCGTCGATCCCTCTCATCTGACGACTTTCTTCGGAACCATGATCGTGCTTTCCATCGGAATCTATTGGTTGAATCAACGCGCCGTCCGGAAACATCTCGAACCGCGCCGGGCGAGCCTGCGCCAGATGCTCGCTGAACTTCGTCAACAATCCTAACCCGGCGGCCAGGCCAGCGCTCGCTTGCCGAGGACATGCAGATGCAAATGCGGCACGCTCTCGCCCGCGTCCGGTCCGCTGTTGATCACCACCCGGTAGCCTGATTTCAGAAGGTCCAGTTTCTCAGCCACCGCCCGCGACGCGAACACGAGCTTTCCGAGCAACGCCGCATCGTCGGCCGTCGCATCGGCCAGGCGCGGGATTACCCGTTTCGGGACGATCAACACATGCACCGGCGCCTGCGGATTCACATCGCGGAACGCCAGCACTTCATCATCTTCCCAGACAATCTCCGCCGGAATCTCACGCCGGATGATTTTCTCGAAGATGGTCATCGCTCTACGACGGCTCTCAACTCTCAACCAACAACTCTCAACTTCCCTACCGCATGAAGCAGCGCAGATGCTGAAGCTCAGGATCCATCGCGAGCTTTTCGCGAACGAAGCAAATCACTTCCTCGCGCAACGTGTCGCAGGTGCGCGTCCAGGTCTTCGCGCCGCGCAGATGTTTGACGCAGGCTTGCAGATCGCAGAGATGCAGACTGTCGGCGCCCGCGCTCACCAGCGCGCTGATTCGTTTTTCCAGGCCATCAAAAAACGCGAGCTCGTAGCCGGCGCCTGCTTCCTGCGCAATCTCGAGCAGCGAAAACGAGATCGGCGGCGGCGACGGCACAAAATACGGCACGATTTCCTTGTAGCCGATCACCTTCAAAACGTAGCGGACAGTTTGGGAAAGTTGATCGAACGGCACGACCGACTCGTCGTTTCGGAGCCGCAGATAAAACGCGATGCTTTCGGTGACGTGATCGGTCAACCACCACCGCGGATAACCAGCCTGGTCCGCGGCCCGCGTAATCGCGGCGTGGAGCCACGCCTGATCGAACTCAAACAGCTGTCCGGAATCGCAGCGGAGATAGGGAAATTCTTCTTTAAACGCGACCATGGCTTTCGACTTTGGTTTCGGTTTCGCGGGCGCCCGAACCGGCCGGCGCCATCTCCGGCTCGAATAATTCGGGCTGGAGCGCATTTGGTTTGACGCGGCGGCCGAGCGCCTGAATGGCGTCGACAAATTGATCGACCTCTTCAAAGCGGCGGTGGACTGATGCGTAGCGCAGATAGGCCACCTCATCGATCACCCGCAATTTCTCCAGCACTTTCGTGCCGATCGTCGCCGAGGAAACTTCGCGCCCGCTGGTCTCGAGCTCGTGGACAATTTCATCCACTGCCTGTTCGAGCGTGACGAGACTGATCGAGCGTTTCTCGCATGCTTTCGCCAGGCTGTTCACGAGTTTACGACGATCGAATGGTTCATGCGTGCGGTCGCGTTTCACGACGCGAAGATCGGAGCGCTCGATTTGCTCGTAAGTGGTGAAGCGGTACGCGCACTGTAAACAAACGCGGCGGCGGCGGATGCTGGAGCTATCACGAGACTGGCGGGAGTCGATGACCTTGTCGTCACGAAAACCGCACTTGGGACAACGCATAGTGTCGGCGGAGTAAGTAGCACACCATTAGTTGTGGCGTCAACGCTTTCTGCGAGAAAAGTTTTCGCTCGCTGTTTTGTCGCGCCGATGTTACCACCACTCCTGATCCCAAATGGCGCACGATGTTTTTGTAAGTCACTCCGCCAAAGACAAGACCGTCTCCGACGCTCTGGTGGCTCGGCTTGAGGCCGAAGGCATCCGGTGCTGGGTGGCGCCTCGTGATGTCGTGCCGGGCGCCGACTGGGGGGAATCGATCATTGATGCGATCGAATCGAGCCGGATTATGGTTTTGATTTTTTCCGCCAGCGCGAATGGATCGCCCCAGATAAAGCGTGAGATCGAACGCGCTGTCGACAAAGGCGTTTACACCATTCCCTTCCGGATCGAAGACGTCCAACCGACGAAAGCGCTGGAGTATTTCATCTCCACCGCGCACTGGCTGGATGCCTTTTCGCAGCCGCTTGGCCAGCATCTCGATAGCCTGGCGCGAACGCTCAAGGCTATCCTCTCGACGCCAAGAGCTGGCTCGACGGAAGAGATCGTTCCACCGCGCCCAGTCATGGTGCCACCGCCCCCGCCGTCTCTGCCTATTCCGCCATCGCAAACTTACTCCGCACCGCAGAGCCGCCCCTCACCGGCGCCAGCCGCGCCGCAACGCCCAGGAAAAACAAATTGGACGCTGATTATTGTCGGGATCCTCGCTCTCCTTCTGATCGCCGGCGTCGCGATCACTGGAGTGGTGTTTTATCTTCTTCGTGCTTCTCCCACCACGTCCCACGTCTCCTCTTCGCCGGCGCCCAGCCGACTGTCTCCGCCCTCAAAACTCACCGCCCCTCCGAGTGGGCCTGAGGCGAAACTAAAATCTGCCGGGGAAAACACCGACGGAATCCCACCGGAGAAAGCGCTCAAAAAGCTCGCCCTCGACACGCTCCTGCTTTTTAACGAGGCCGTCCAAGCCAGGAACTTCAAAGCTTTCCACGCCAGTCTCGGAACCGCCTGGAAAAGGGAAACCACTCCGCGCAAGCTCCAGGAAATTTTTCACGAGTTCGTGGATCAGAACATCGACTTCGCGGAGATCGCCGATGTAGACCCGACCCTTGACGGGTCTCCCGCCATAGACAACAACGGCTGGCTCGTATTCAAGGGTCGCTACAATCTCCCGGCTCAGGACGTCTTTTTCGAGGTGAAGTACGAGAACGAGGAGGCGAGCTGGAAGCTGGTAGGCCTCAACGTCCGAACCAAGCCACACGCACGGTAAACCCCGGCGGTCGACGGTTTCTGCGAGAAACTTTCTCCCGGAGAATTTTAGGTCGACCGCTCCCGGCCCGCCATTTCTTCGTCATTCGTCATTCGTCATTTTCCCTCGCCCGTCGCCCCTCGCCCCCCTTACCATCGCGCAGTGTCCAACGAATCCGCAACGCGCGTTGTCCGATACGAAACGATCATCGCCACGCTGGTCGGCGTCTCGGCTCTCTTTGTTTCCGGTTACACCGCCTACGTGCAACGCCAGCAGGTCCGCGCCGCAGTCTGGCCGATTCTCGAGTACAACACCAGCAACGAACCGCAGATTAAGTTTGTCGTTGAAAACAAAGGCGTGGGACCCGCGATCGTCCGCCATGTCCTGATGAAGGTTGACGGCCAACCGGTGCGCACCTGGACCGAAGCCTTCGTGAAACTGATGGGGCCCGGCCGCTACCTTTTCAGCCTGAGCACTGTCAGCAGCCACGTTTTTGCTGCCGGCGAATCCATGGACATCCTCGTCCCGCACGGTTCCGATGGCGGCCCGCTGACTTTGGAAAAAGACGCTGCCCTTCGGACTGCCTTGGATAAGGAGCGTTTCCGCGTCGAGATGGAGATCTGCTACTGCTCCACGCTCGGCGAGTGTTGGATACTCCGGAGCGGCCCCGCGGGCACTTCCACCACCGAAACCCGCACCTGCCCCGCCAAGTCAGGGAGCACGTTTCAACAGTAGCGTCCCCCCGCCCCCGCAGCCGCGCTTTCCCTCCTGTAGCCGCGTCGCGAAGTCGACGCCGCCCCTCGTCCCAAGTTCGGCTTCGCTCCCTATGGCACTTCGCGCCGGCCAAAAAATTCGATGTCAGCGAAAACGTTTCCCGCTTGCGTGACTGACTCCCGCGCGGCCCTCGCGAATGGATTTAGCTGGAGCCAAAACGGCCGGCATCGGCGACTTCCGGTACGCGCTTTGGTTTTTTTCGTGACACACATCGCCCGCTCCCCTTACTCTCCCACCAGTAATTAGTTTCCTCCCCAGATTGAACGGAGATCTCCTGGAACCCCCCGCTCTTTCGGTGGTCGGAGCCCTAACCCCATAACCAGCCACAACCAAGAAGAACCCCTTCGTGAACGCACGCGAACAGGTGCGCTTCGACATGATCAAACGTGTCGGAATTGTCGGAACCAATAACGGCGCCGATTTTCGAAACCCCATGCCGCCCGCCCGGGACGTCACTCCCGGCCAGAATATACTGTGGAATTCCTCAAGGCTTTAATGAGTCGGTCGGTAGTGGAAAACATGCTGGGTGGAATAGCTGCCGCAGCAGTCGCCGCGCTAGTCGGGTTTGGAGTCAGATGGTGGCGCTCGCGCCGAATCACAATTCGCCGACTGCGAATCGGAACTGGTCGGGATGTCGATGAATTGTTGGCATTATACTCCAGCCTTTTTCCCCCAGATGGTACGAATTACACCGAGAACGAAATCGCCGAGTTTTTGGGCGATGACGCGGAAACAAGTCCATCGCGCCATGTTGCGGTCGAAAACATGTTTTTCATCGCGAAAATTCGCGGGGAAGTGATCGGCTTTATTTGGTCGTGCTACTATCCGAGCCGTCGATCGGCGATTATCCCATACTACGGCATCGATAAATCGGTGAAAGAGGCACGACTTGGTGTAGGCATTCGCCTTGTCCGCCAGTTATTCAACACCCTTCGGAAATGCACGCCTGCATGCCGCACGGTTGTGTTCGAAGTCCAAAAGCCGAATCTGACGGTGGATGTCGAGGAACGCAGAAAGCGCGTCGCGCGGATACGGCGTTTCAAAGACGTGGGAAAACAGCTGAGCATTTTGATCCGCGAGCTCGATTTTACGTACACAAGACCCCGGCTTTCTGTGGCAGACGACCCGCTTGCGAAGGAAGAAGAACTCGTCCTCTTAATGGCAAGAGCTGACGAAACGCCGTGGGGGGATCGGTTGAACCGAAAAACGCTTACGGATCTACTAACCTTTCTTTATCACGACTGCTACGGCGACGTTTATTCACTTGATGATCCGCGTCACAATGACTTCCATGAATATCTCCGGAAGCGACTTTGTACGGTCTTGGCGTCGTTGCCTGAACAGATTCGGCTGAAATCGTAAGCACTGGGGCGCAACGCAAATCTTGCGGAGGACAATCAACCACACTTCGGGTGGTGTGGCCGGCGCCCTTCTTTCTGCTCACCCAAGCCCGGATCACCGATCCCGGCCATAGCGCTGGGCGTGGACCTGAGCCTGCCTGCAGTTTGAGCTTCGGCAGATGAAGCACTGGCCGTCGAAAATGTCCTGGCCCGATGCGATCCAAAACTTCGCCCACTCTCGCAAGTCCTATATGCGCGATTTCGGTTCTCCCGAGAAACGCCTGCGCCAAAAGAATCCCACGCCGTTTGTTCTGGACTAGGCCGCCGATCTGAATGCCCTGACAAACGGCGACCACCCCTGCGCGCCAAAGCGCTTCGCCTCGATCAGCGCGGTGGGAATTCGAATTCGGCTTTGTCTTTTTTTGCGGAGAGGACGAGGTGGGCGGCGAATTTGTTGCCGCGCTTGGAAATGAAATCCTCGATCAGGTGCGAACGTCCTTCGACGAGAAGTTCTTTTACTTCCTCGGGCGTGATCTCGTGTTCGCAAAGTTTTTTGGTGAGCTTGAAGACGGCGCGGTTATCCTGGTCCGGTTTGCGCACGTAATAGGCGTCTTCCATTTCGACCAGCTCGCCGCCTTTGTGCGCTTTGCTTTCGCCGAGAACGTGCGCTTTTGAAAGATCGACTTTCGCGCGCGGCTTGCGCTCGATCGGCTTCCCGTCCTTGTCTTTCTTCGGCGCGCGAGGGGGGAACTCCCAGCGGATTCGGGCGTCGTTGCGCACGAGGAAGGCATCGAACGGCCGGCCCTTCTTCGACGTGAACCCCTGGATGAGGTCGGTCTTCCCCTGCTCGATCAGGCGGATGGCCTGTTCCCGGGTAACTTCCTTTTTGCACATCAGGCGCGGAACACGAAACGCCTGCTTCCATTCGCCGTTCTCCTTTTCGCGCAGGACGTAATTCGAACCGATCTCGCAAAGCTCGGCGCCCGTGGCCGGATCGGTCCAGAAAGATTCGACCGAACCGAGATCGACGTTGTCACCAAAGTCGTACTCGGCTTTCCATTTCCCGGTCTTTTCATCGCGACCGAGCTTGAGCTTGGCGGCGAAACTGGCCCGCGTTTTCGCGGAAATAAATCCATCGAGCGGACCGATCTCGCCCTTTTCCACCAGCTCGCGAATCTCGGATTCCTCCATCCGGCGGCCGCCGATGACCTTGTAGATCATGAACTCGCCATCCTGCGATTTGTAGCCGCGCAACGTTTCGCGGAGCGGCTTCTTGTCGGTAGGCGAGAGAATGTCGGTCTCGCGCGCGACCGAATCGTCTTCCTCGAAATTCTTCACCCGCTCGACGATGCCCTTTGTTTCCTCAACGATGCCGGCCATGAATTTCTCGCGCGAGAATTTGCCGCGGGTCATTTCGCGGAGCTGATGCTCCCATTCCCCCGTCATCGCCGGGCTCGTCAGGTCGGACGCTTTCACCGCCTCGAGAAATTGGATGAGCTGCTCAGCCTTCGCGCTCGGCACCAGTTCGCGCTGGTTCCGGTCCATGTACTTTTGGTAAATGAGGCCGTCGATAATGTCGGCGCGGGTCGCGGGAGTGCCGAGTCCGCGTTCTTTCATCGCGTCGGCCAGTTCTTCGTCCTCGACGAGTTTGCCGGCCGTTTCCATCGCGGAAAGCAGGGTTGCTTCCGTATAACGTGGCGGCGGCTTGGTCGTTTCCGCCAGCAGACTTGCCTCGAGGGTTTTCGCCTTGTTGTGATCTTCCGGTTTCAACGCGGGCAGCGCCTTGCCGTCCTTCGAATCTTCGTCCACCGCCGCCCGCCCATAAACTTCCAGCCAACCGGGCGCGGTCAGGACTTTTCCTTCGGTCTTGAATTTGTGTTCCGCCACCTGGCTGAACCGCGTGGTGACATCGAACTCGGCCGCCGGGAAGAAAACGGCGACGAAACGCCGCGCCACCATGTCGTAGATTTTCGCTTCGGCGTCGTCGAGATGCTTCGCTTCCGAGGTCGTTGGAATGATCGCGAAGTGATCGCTGATCTGCGCGTTGTTGAAAATTCGCTTGTTAGGCCGGACCCAGTCATTCTTTAGCGCTTTTTGGGCGTGATCTCCGAGCGTCCCGGAAAGGTTGCCGAGCGTCTGGCGCGCGGTCCCGAGATAATCTTCCGGCAGGGCCCGCGAATCGGTGCGGGGATAGGTCAGCATTTTATGCTTCTCGTACAGGGCCTGCGCGATTTGGAGCGTCCGTTTCGCCGAAAACCCGAAACGGCCGTTGGCTTCCCGCTGCAACGTGGTCAGATCGTAAAGCCGGGGCGCGATCTGCGAGCTGGCCTTTTTCTCTTCCGTGACGTTCGCCGTTGGATTTCCCTGGCAGGCCGCCAACACGGCTTCGGCCGCGTTCTTTTCCCAAATCCGATCGGCCCGATCGTGTTCGTCGGCGCCCTTTTTGAAATCCGGCCGCTGATAAGTGCCTTCGTATTGGCCTTGGCTAATCTCGAACTTCGCCGTGACGCGCCAATAATCCCGCGGTTTGAAATTCCGAATCTCCAGCTCGCGCTCGTAAACAATGGCAAGCGTCGGCGTCTGCACCCGGCCGACCGACGCCACGTTCCCGGCGCGCGACCCGAACATCCGCTTGGTGATGGCGCGCGTGCCGTTGATGCCGATGAGCCAATCGCTTTCGCTCCGCGACCGGGCGGCATCGGCGAGGCCGCGCATCTCGCTCTCTTCGCGGAGATGACCAAAGGCGTCGCGAATGGCCTGCGGCGTCATCGATTGCAGCCAAAGGCGTTTGACCGGGTGTTTGTTCTTCGCCAGCCCGCAAAGGTTATTGAAAATGAGCTCGCCCTCTCGGCCGGCGTCGCAGGCGTTAATGACCTGGGTGATGTCTTTCCGGGCGATGAGCTTCTTCAGCCGCGCGAAGACGTCCTTCGATTTGTCGATCGGCTTGAGCTCGAACTTCTCGGGAATAATGGGAAGCGTCTCCAGCCGCCAGAACCCGTATTTCTTTTTGTCGATGTCCTCCGGCATCAGCAGCTCGGCGACATGACCGACCGCCGAGGAAATGACGTATTCCTCATTCTCGAAGTGGTCGCCCTTTTTCGGGACCTTGCCCAGGGCGCGCGCCAGGTCGGCGGCCACGCTGGGTTTCTCGGCGATGATGAGCGATTTGGACATTTCGTTTCGGGGTAAACGTCTTGGCTAACGATTATTAGGAACCCGAGTTTGGATCAATTAAGGCGGGGAGGGTAAAAGAGAGACCGCCAGTTCGCAAATCGCAATTGGTAAATCGCGGTCAGGAGACAATAACGGTTCGGACGTCGCCGCCAAATTTGTCGAGGCCGTCCAGGGCAGCATTAATAGACGGCGCTTCGAGTGGCGCGGTCCGGATGATGCCGTGCGAAAGATCCAGTTTTCCCGTTCGCACCAGGTCGAGAAGCAGGGGCATCTCGCTCGCCAAATGATCCGAGACGCCGATTATTTCCGCCTCCTTGTTCAGGACCTCGGTATACGGGGCGATTTCCAGGTTCTCTTTAGTGAGGCCCACCACGGCAGCGCGGCCGAGAATCGCCAACGATTGAATGGCCTGCCGCATCGTCAGCGCCAAACCGACCAGTTCCAGCGCGACATCGACTCCGCGGCCCTTCGTTAATTCTCGAAGTTGGTCGACCGGATCGCCATCCGCTGCGTTCACCGGGACCGCCCCGAAGCGTTCCGCCAATTCGAGCTTGTGGGGATTAATATCGACGGCGAACACTTCGGCCGCGCCAAAATTCTTCGCCAGCTGCACGGCTGAGATCCCCAGCCCGCCAGTCCCGAAGATCGCGGCCGTTTCGCCGGCCCGGAAGCGAACCTTGTTCAAGGCATGCAGCGAAGTGGCTGACGAACACATCACGATTGCGCCCTGCTCGAACGGGATTTCATCAGGCAATCGAAACACGCTCCGTTCCGGCATCGCGATGAATTCGGCGTAACCACCATCGCGATGTTTGCCGATCATTTCTGCGCTTGGGCAAAACTGTTCTGTCCCGGCCCGGCAAAAGGCACACTCGCCACAAGTCGCGAGGTAATGAACGCAGACGCGGTCGCCTGGCTTGAAATTCCGGACCGCGGCCCCGATCTCTTCCACGACGCCCGCGACTTCGTGACCGAGGGTGAGAGGCAACCGCGCGACCGAGGAGACGCCGGCACGGTAATGCGCGTCTGAGTGGCAGATCCCAGCAGCGCGAATTCGAATCAGGACGTCGGCCGGGCCAATGGTCGGAACAGCGATCCCCTGCTCTTCGAGTGGAGAGCCGACAGACGTTAAACGGATTGCTCGCATCGCGCGCGGTAGCGTGCACTTGTCCGTCTCTAAAAACAATCGCCCTGCCAATCCCTCGCTAACGCGCGAGACAATGGCAGGGCTGTTAATTGTTCTTAGTCAGTAACCTTACTTCAGCATTACCCCTCCGGCCGCAGTGCCGCCCGCGCTGCTGCGGACAGTGATGTTGCCGGGATACGTGGCAAGGTTCAGCAAACCTTTGAATCGTCCGCTGCCGTCGCCGGTCAAAGTGCCGACCATGGCGTTGGTCGAGGTCACATACACCGTCAACGTGGCCGCTTTATTCGTGCTCGTTGCTTCCACGTTCAATTGACGCTTCGAGCTGATGTACTCGGCGCGCGTAATCGCTACCGAATCGGTTGCGACCTGCTGCGGCGGTTTCACCGTTAAGCCGACACTCTGTGTCGCATTGCCCGCGGTTCCTCGCAACGTGGCCGACGTTGGTGAGAGGACCTGAGTGGTCGTCACGTTGAACGTCGTCTCAACCAATCCGGCCGGAATCGTCGCCGTTGCCGGCACATTCGCGAGGTTCGGATTGCTGCTGCTCAATTGCACCACCACGCCGCCCGCCGGCGCCCCGGCCGCCAGACTCACGGTCGCCTGCGCGTTTGTGCCGCCGACCAAATTGTCGGGCGAGACGGTGATTGCTGCCAGCTGACCGTTCGAAAGTTGCGCGAAACGCGGCTTCAAACGAACCGCGTCCGGCACTGGGAATGGGAACCCGACCACCAGTGCCCGGCCATTCACCTGGTTTTGCGCGGTGCAGTTTTCCGTGCAAGCCGTCGCAGCCGGCGCGATCTCGGTTGCATCTTCACCCATCACCTGTCCCATGCGTCCGCCGCTCGCCACGCTCCATTGCGAGATCGCTCCGCAATGATTGACCGATCCCGGATGGGTTGGGTTCGGAATGTTGTTTGGGCAACCGCCCGAGATCCGCGTGGCCACCTGCGAACTATCGCGGCCGACAAACTTGCTCGAGACATCGTTCCCGAAATTAACGCGCGCGGTCACGGTGACGGTGCCGTCAGGATTCGCGCCGTTACAAGCCACTGGCGTGCCGTCGGGCAAAACACCCGAGCACGGAATATTTTCGCCGAGCCGGTCCCGTACGTTTGGATTATCGAAGTAAAAAACGCCGTCGCCGAGCACGTGCGTGAACACGGTCGCGGTGGCATCGTCACGTTCGATCTCCATCTGGAACACGCCGCCATTCGCACAATCCTTCGCCTGGATTTTCATCGCCACACCGGGTCCGGTGCGGGAAATCACGATAGAACCGCCCGAGTTGTCGACCCGGATGTCGCTGTTCAATACCGCACCGCGATGGTCGGGCATCTTGCTCGCGAACACAACCGTGCGCTGACCTCCGGTGATGTCCAGAGGATTCGGTGCGCCGCTCAGGGTCCAGTCCCGGACCCCGAACGTTGCCGCATCGACAGTGAATTCGACGTACTTGCCTTTGACCAAAAACGAGCTCGGCACGCTACTGGCCGGAACGGTGGCGCGTTGATCGCCGCTCAGACCGAGGAGAGTAAATGCTCCGCCCTCGCAACCGGCGCTCGCTGCTGCGAGCGATCGATCGACCGCCGCCATCGTGAAGAGAATAGCCGTCGCCGCACCGAACAGAAGTTTTGCTCCCGTCGACCGCGCTCGTGCCGCAAATGAATTGTCAGTTATGCGCGACAGCGTTTTGCTTCGCGCCCGTTTTTTTCCAAAACTTTGGAGAGGATTTGGTTGAATCATGGCGCGGACGTTGCACGACCACACCCGACGATGCGAATTGCGAAAAGTAACCCGTTTGTTACCGCTAGCGCCGCTTCGACATTTTCGCTGAGACAGCGAACACTACAACGGCGCATCGCACAGCGACGCGGCTACAGAAGACTATCCGAGCTTCACGAAATATTTTCCGGGCAGTTGTTTCACCAGCTTCTTGAGCTCCAAACGCAACAGCGTCGAAGAGACGGTGCCGCTCGGCAATTCTGCTTTCGTTGCGATATCGTCGATCGACGTTTCGGTTTCGCGAATGGAATCATACACCCGGCGTTCGTCGTCACTGAGCTCCGGCAACGCGCGCACGGTCGCCGCCGGCGCTGGCCGGGACTCGGGCAGCAAGATCTGCAGGTCGTCAAGAATGTCGCTCGCGTCCATGATCAGCTTCGCTCCCTGCTGAATCAGGCGATTCGACCCGATGGCGGTCGGCGCATTAATGTGCCCAGGCACGGCGTAAACGTTGCGCCCCTGCTCCAGCGCCTGAGCCACGCTGATGAGCGCCCCGCTATTCGCGCCCGCCTCCACCACGAGCAGGCCCTGGCTCCAGCCGCTGATGATGCGATTGCGCATCGGAAACGTCTGGCGGTCCGGCTCGATCTCCATCGAGAATTCGGAGACGACGGCGCCGTGTCCGCTCCGAATCTTTTCCGCGAGCGCCGCATTCTCCGGCGGATAGAGCTTCGACAATCCCGAACCGATCACCGCCACCGTGCGCCCTTTGGCGGCGAGCGCTCCCTGGTGGGCCGCCGTATCGATGCCGCGCGCCAGCCCGCTGATCACGGTCAGGCCGGCGTAAGCGAGCTGATAGGAAAGCTTCTTGGCCGACTCCAACCCGTAATGGGTTGTCCGCCGCGAGCCGATGACGGCGATGGCGTGTTGATCGCGCTCGGTCAGTTCGCCCCAGACGTAGAGAACGATCGGCGGCGAATGGATTTCGCGCAGTTGCTTCGGATAAACGGGCGACTCCGCCGTGATCACTTCCGCTCCGAAATCCCGAATGCGCTCCAACTCCGCTGGAAGATCGACGAGCGTCTCCCAATTCGTAATCTGGTCGACGACTTCCCGACCGATACCTTCGACCGCCCGCAAGGAGTCGCGCCTGGCGGAAAGAATTCGGTCCGGCGTTTCGAAAACTTCGAGCAGCTTCCGGAGCCGCACCGGCCCCATCGTCGGAAGCATGTTCAGCGCGATGCAGGCTTCCGAGGGGGTCATCTATTCAGCGCCCGGGAGACGCTAGAATGGAATTTCGTCGTCGTCTGGGGCGGAAGGCGCGGATTTCGGGGGAGGCGCCGGCCGGCTCAATCGCGAACCGCCCTCTTCGTCTCCGCCGCCGCCACCAGCGCCGGGGCGGCCGCCGATCAGCTGAAGGGCTTCCCCAACGACTTTCAACTTGCTCCGTTTTTGACCCGATTGCTTGTCGTCCCAGGTGTCGAGCTGGAGACGGCCCTCAATAAGAACAGGGCGCCCTTTTTTTAGATATTCCCCGGCAATCTCCGCGGTCCGCCCCCAAAGCGTGACATCGACAAATGTCGTTTCCTCGCGTTTCTCGCCGTTCTCGGCGCTGTAAACGCGGTTCACGGCCATGCCTAATTCCGTGACGGCTGTCCCCTTGGGGGTATATCGGACCTCGGGATCGCGGGTGAGGTTTCCGAGAAGGATGACTTTATTGAAACTGGCCATGCCGCCCTTCTAGCGGAATTATTCGGCCCCGGCCAACTTTTTCGCCGGCTTCTCCACTTTCGGACGGAGGCGCTGGTAATGCTGGCGGTAAACTTCCGGATCGAGCTTGAACTTCGAACGCAGCTTGGTGATCAACTGCGGGTCGGCGTGAAAAATAAAATTCACGTAATGGCCGGCCTCGAGTTCGCCCGCCATGTAGGAAAACTGGCGCTTGTCCATTTTCTGGACCTGCTCGATCTCGGCCCCTTCCTTTTGAAATTCGGATTCAAGGCGATCGACGACGTCCTTGACGGTGTCATCCCTGCCCTGTGTATTCAACACGAGCAAAGCTTCGTAACGGTTCTTCATGTTTCTGGATTTTTGTTGAAAAGGTTCATCGCGGAAAGCACGCCTTTGTCAATTGACCATTTCACCGCCTCCACCGCGCGGGCGACGGTCTTTTCCGCGATTGGGCGCTCTTCCTCGAAAAAACGGCCGAGGACATAATCGACGGAGCCCTCCTTGGGAGCGGCGCCAATCCCGACGCGCAACCGCGGAATTTCCTCGGTCCCGAACTGCACGATTACCGACTCGAGGCCGTTGTGACCGGCGGTTCCGCCATCGGGCCGCAACCTAAGCCGTCCCAGGGGCAAATCCATGTCGTCAAGGACGATAAGCATTTCCGCGGGCGTGATTTTGTAGAATTGGGCGATCGCCTGGATGGGTTCGCCGCTCCGATTCATGTAGCTCGTCGGCTTAACGAGGATCACTCTCTCGCCTTTGGCCCAGAGCAGATGCCACCGTTTCTCATGCTGCCAGGTGAGCCCCAATTCGGCAGCCAGCCGATCCACGATCGCGAACCCGATATTATGGCGAGTGCCATCATATTCCGGCCCGGGATTACCCAGGCCGGCGACTAAACGAACAGCGTTCGACGTGGACATGCAATTGGCGGGCGATGCTAACAAAATTACGGATCCGCCGCCTGCAAACATCGAGCGCGGAGCGCTCGATCCACCTTATTTCTTCGGCTCTTTCTCCTTCGCGCCACCGGCCGGAGCAGCTCCGCCTTCCGGTTCTTCCTTCTTCTCCTTGATGACTTCCGGCCCGGCTGCGGCGTCGGCCACGGCAGCCACTGGTTCTTCCTCGACCGTCGGCGCGAGGACGGAGAACGCGGTCAGGTCGGGCTGAATTCTGGTCGTCACACCGGCCGGCAACTGGATCTCCCGAACGTGAATGGCGTCTCCAATGTTGAGCGCGGAAACGTCCACCTTGATGACATCAGGCAGATCGCGCGGAAGACATTCAATCGCGAGCGAGCGAAGATTTTGTTCGAGAAGGCCGCCCATGTTCTTGACGCCGTTGGCCACCCCAACCGGCTCGACCGGGACGTCGGCTTGAATCACTTCGTCCACGGAGACCGCGTGGAAGTCGATATGCAGAATCCCGCCTCCGATGGGCGCGTGCTGGACTTCCTGCACGAGAGCGAGGCGGTTCTTCCCGCCGATCTCCAGTTCCACCAGGATGTTTTCACCCGCGGCATGGCTGAGCATGGCGTTGATTTCGCGCTTCGATACCTGCAGGGTCTCCGGCTTGTCCTTCGCGCCGTAAATTACCGCCGGGATGGAGCCCGCTGCCTTGAGTTTTCGCACTGCGGAACGCCCTGTCGCTGTCCGCCGCTCCGCCGTGAGTTTTACCTGCTTAGCCATAATGGAATTCTATTTGCCGTCGTTATCGATCTTGAACAGCGAGGAAACGGATTCGTCGTTGTGGATTCGTTTCATCCCTTCGCCGAGAAGCTCGGCGACGCATAGCACAGTGGTCTTAAATCCTTCCACCGGGCGTATGGGCGTGCTGTTGGTCGTTATTAATTCCTCGATCTGGGAATTTTGCAACCGGGGAATCGCAACATCTACCAGGACGGCGTGGGCCACCCCGGCGTAAATGTCCAAGGCGCCGTGCTCTTTGAGGACCGTGGCGGCGGAGGTCAGCGTGCCCGCTGTCTCGGTGAGGTCGTCCACCAGGAGGACATCGCAGCCGTCCACCTCGCCGATAACGTACAACGCCTTGGTCTCGGTCGCGCTCTTGCGCTGCTTGGCCACGATCGCCAGGTTCGCGCCCAGAGCCTGCGAGTAGGCGGAGGCCATCTTTAATCCGCCGACGTCCGGCGAAACGACGACCGTTTTGCGGGTAAGACGCGTCCGGACGTACTTGAGCAGCACCGGCATTGAATAGAGGTGATCCACCGGGATATCGAAAAAACCCTGCACCTGCTGGGCGTGCAGGTCCATCGTCAGCACCCGGCTCACTCCGGCCGCGTGAAGGAGGTTCGCCACCAGCTTGGCCGTAATCGGCACCCGCGGCTGATCCTTACGGTCCTGCCGTGCGTAACCGAAAAACGGGATGACCGCCGTGATCCGATCCGCGCTCGCCCGGCGTGCCGCGTCCACCATGATCAGCAACTCCATCAGGTGCTGATTGGTCGGCGGC
The DNA here is from genome assembly GCA_035274845.1 of Chthoniobacterales bacterium. NCBI lineage: Bacteria > Pseudomonadati > Verrucomicrobiota > Spartobacteria > Chthoniobacterales > Chthoniobacterales bacterium. The sequence continues at coordinate 108,252 of DATENU010000021.1, read as the reverse complement.
GAGGTCGGCTGAATAATGAAAACATCGCGGCCGCGAATGTTCTCCTCGATTTTTACATAGGTCTCGCCGTCGGGGAATGAGCTGATCGTCGCCTGGCCGAGCGGCGTGCCGATGCAGTCGCAAATGCGTTGGGCGAGCTCCCGGTTGGCGGAACCGCTGAAGACCTTCATTTCGGGTTGGAGCGCAAACATAATCTCGAAGGGCCGCTAACTTAGGCGCGCCCGGGTCTGATTGGCAATCGCTGATTGGACAAGCGATATGCAAAAAAAACGGAGGCGACAGGATCACTGTCGCCTCCGCCAAACAATGGAGATAAGAAAAAAGTAAACTACTTAGGACTTCACCTGCGCGGCGCGGCGGCGGCGCAGAACGTGAGTCGAACCAACCGCGACCAGCAAGCCAACGATCGGGAAGAGCGCGCTCATTTCCGGAACTGGCGTCATGTTGCGGACGAGGGTGAATTCTTCGAAGCCACCAGCGGTGTCGTCGTCGGATTCGCCCATCTTGACATACATGTAGATGAAGTCGTTCGCACCGACGCCCGCGAAGGCGCTGGCCGGGATATACATGAACGCGTCACCGGAACCGCTGCCGTGGTTACGGCCGGCATCGAACAGGATCTGGTTGTCACCACCCGCATCCAGGTCGTAACGGAGCGTTCCGAGCTGGGAGATGTTGGTCGTGGTCGCGCCGCCGGTATGCGACGAGAAGAACTTCAGGCTGTCCAGGCTGATGGTCGACTTGTTGCCGTTGGGCTCGTTGAGATCGACCATGAGCTTGAAATAGGTCTGGCCATTGACCATGACCGCCGTTGATTGCAGGTCCGAGAACTTCAGGTCATGCGTCCAGGGGCCGGCTTTGTCGTCAAACGGAGTTCCACCCGAGGTGTTGTAACCCTGCTCGACGCCCGTGGCCTGGATGCGCAGGAACGGTTGAATCACGCCCGTGCCAGTCGGCTGGGGAGTGGTGAATTGAAAAATGGCTGTGCCGTAACTGTTGGTGACGGTGCCCTGGTCGTTATTGATGAGGTCGACGATGACCGCTTGCGAGACGCTTGCCATTGCCACCATGCCGAGGGCGACCAAGGCTGCTGTGAAGTTCCGTTTGATCATTTTGTTTTTTCTCCTGAGTCCAGTTTGTTATTGCGATGTTTTGAGGCCGTTTCCACAACCTTTGCGGTCACGGGCATCTGTTATGTTTCCCATATTTGTCATAATTGACTCTCACCGTCAATAACAAATTTTATGCCCCTATTAATATTTTTTTGCCTGACAGCCGTGCTTTTACGCGATCCCCCTGTGTGGAAGCAAGAAAAAATTATCATTTTGAGCAATAAATTATCCGTTTTCCGGCCCTCCAAGATTGAGAAGGGTGACCGCTCCGGAAGCCAGTTTTCGGAGGGCCAACGCATGGAATTACTTAAGTAGCGGATTTTCGGAGGCTTGACCCGACCCTGCCGGGTTGCCCGGGCTTCCGGCGTGCCAAGCCAATCGGGGTCTGCGAAACACTCTTAGGCCGCAAAGGAGGCCCGGAGTTTGTCTTTCTTCGCTTCGGCGTCTTCCTGTAAACGCCGGATTTCGATCGTGAGCTGCTTTTGGAGGGACTCGGCCTCCTCCGCGTTCCCGTTAGTCTGGGCCTTGGCGATCTGATCCTTGAGGAAAAGCTCTTTCTCAGCAATCCGCGCTTTGAACGTGGAATCGACCTCCGCGATCTGCTGTTTTTGCTCGTCCGTCAACGCGACGGACGGCGCCTTTTTCTCGAGTCGTTCCATCGCTAATTCGTAAGCCGATTTCATCTTCCCTCCCGCTCCTGCTCACAATCACGCTCCTGATTCGATCGCGCAAGGCTAAGGCGCATTGCGGTTGTGGAATCAAACCCTAAATTAACGACCCGATGGCCGCGAAAATCCGCCTTCTCAGCACCGACTTCGACGGCACCCTGGTCGCTCACGGGAGCGATCCAGTGTTGGATCGCGGCTGCATGGCGCAGATCGAAAAGCTGCAGGAAAATGGCGTCCTCTGGGCGATCAATACCGGCCGGTCCGTGGAACTGCTCGAATCAGGCCTGACCGATTTCGATTTTCCGGTCCACCCTGATTTCATCCTGACGAGCGAACGCGACATCTTTCGTCCTGCGTCGAACGGCGGGAGAAAATGGGAGCCGTATGGCGATTGGAATGAGCGGGTCGCCCGCGATCATGCCGAACTGTTTCATTCCGCCAGGTCAGTCCTCGCGGAAGTGGTCGATTTCGTGAATCAAAAAACCCGGGCGCGCCTGCTTTATCACACAGCCGGATTGGAGGGGCTCGTCGCCGAGAGCGAAGAAGAATTGGACCGCGTCACGAAATTCATCGATCGAGCGCGAGAGAAACAGCCGAAATTTCACTATCAACGAAACACAGTTTACCTGCGCTTTTGCCACGCGGATTACCACAAAGGCGCAGCCCTCGCCGAGTTGTCCAGGCTGCTGGAAATTCCGCGGGAAGAGATTTTCGCCGCGGGCGACCACCATAACGATGTCTCGATGCTCGACGGCCGCTTCGCTCAATATCCCGCCTGTCCGGCAAACGCGATTGCCGAGGTGAAGGACGCCGTCCGGTCAGCCGGCGGCTATGTCGCATCCAGGAATTATGGCGCTGGGGTCCACGAAGCCCTGCTCCATTTCGCAGAAAATTGAACCGCGGATTACTCGGATAGCACGGATTGGGAAATTCTTATCCGTTTGATCCGCGTAATCCGCGGTTCAATCTGCCTTGTTTGGAACGTTACAGCTTCAGTCGGGGTTCTTCGGACAGAATCTCGTCCAGCGCTGGCCACTCCACGCTGCTATCCATGCCTCGGAAAGCATGAAGGTAAACAGCCACGGCTTCGGCAGGATATTTCTCGAGAAGCCGCGTGACCGCTCCCGCGATTTTTTCCTTCGGCGGAGCAGAAGGAAGTTCCTCCACCGTACCGTCCTCATCGTGTTTGATCTCGAGTACGTCGAGGAAATCGCAAAGCATCTCCTTGTTGGCGCCAAGCAGCCAGGCCTGCAAAAGATGGGCCGCCAGCGCGTCGCTCAAGGGACGGCCAAGCGCCGCCTGCATCCACGGGAAACGCTCCCCCGGCGGCTTTCGTTCGATGAAGACCGCCCGCAGATTCCGCTGGTTGGCCAGGCCCTGGATCGCGGCCTTGTAAACCGGCTTCTGTTCCGTGTGCAGGAACGCGAAAATCTGCGCCGCCAACCCGGGCGACATCCGCTGGAAAATTTCGTGCGACTTCATCAGTTCGCGGACACGATGCCAGCTTCCGTCGCTTCGTCCACCGATTGAGCGGAACTAAGAAGGGAATTTGACCGCGGATTTCGCGGATGGCCCAGATGGAGAAATTCTGAATCCGTCTAAATCCGCGTAATCCGCGGTCTAATTCTTTGTCGCCACGGACAAAGCCGGCGGCGCGTCCGCTTCAATCTTCCCGGCGAATCGATTTGTCATGTAGGTGAGCAACAGGACCCAGAAGGTGAGCGCGATGCTGAAGAGCGGGAACTGGAGCGCGAACGGCAGCGAATAAATGATCGCCATGAGCGGTCCCCAAACCGCCCACGTCGCGAGCAGCGTCGGCACGATTTTGTCCCGGTAATGATCCCAGGTCAGCGCGCGCCGGACTGATTTCCAGGAGAACCCCTCGTTTTTCCACTCATAAACCAGCACCTCGGCCGGCGCGGCAAAGAACGGGTTATAGCCCAGCTGATCCACCAGAATTTTCGCCGTAACCACCCAGACCGTCGTTACATCGCCGAACCAGACCGCGTTCAGCCGGTACATCAGATCCACCAGGATGCCGTCGATTCCCCAGGTCGGGACGGTGAAGGCAAGGTTGCGCAGATTCTCCGCCCGCGGCCGGCATCGTTGGAAAAAGACGATCACGAAAATCTCCGGCAGCACGGCGCCGGCCAGAACCGCAGAAACGACGACGAAGGCGAGGCCATGTTCAGTTTTGTAACGAGCAAGACGATTTAGCAGATCGGCAAAAACCGGGCTCAGGTAATAGGCGATCAACACGGCCAACATCGCGGCCTGGAGGATGAAGCCTGGAACGGCATTCGCCTTGGCGGCTTCCCAACCCAGCGCGAGCGAGGCGCGTTTCTCTTTCCCGGCTGCGAGCGACATCGTGCGCAAACTCTCGCGCCAAGACTTACGATCAAGTCCCAAAAAATGGCGCGCGGCGGTTCTTGACGAATCGTATCGAATCGACACACTCCGCGGATGCCGAAATTTCCTTTGAGCACCTGCTCGATTTTGCTGAGTACTTTCTTGCTGGCCAGTTGCGCGCAGCAACCACTGACCTCAATCGATCGCGCTAAATACAAAACCGTTGCCCTCGATCCCAACATCAAGGCTCCGGACCACTACGTTTACCGCGACATTACCGGCAAGCGTTCCCGCGGGATGCTCGGCGGCGGCCTTATTGGCGCCCTCATTGGCGCTGCTTCGGAAAGCCCTGGTTTTCACCGGTTTGATGCGGCCGCATCGAAAAATCCGATCGACATCCGGGCGCTGGTCCGGCGCCGCGTCGAGGAAGCGTTGCAGACCTCGAAACTCCTGACGCTGAGTCCCTCGAATGCCGACACCACGCTGAAGATCGATATCATTGCCTATGGCGTCGGGCCGGTGAATGGCCGCGAACTCGGCGGAATCGTCGCCGCCCGCTTGACGCTCCGCGGACGGGACGGCGCCTTGATTTGGCAAAAAGACGAATGGGCGGCGAGCAATACCACCACGCTCCTGGAAAACCTGGAGGCCAACCCCGCGTTGTGGCCGAAAATGGCGAACGAAGCCGCCGAGGCGTTGGCGAAAAAATTGATTCTCGTCAGCACGACCACTCAGCGCAGCGCGGCCGAGCCGTTAATGTGATGCGCGGAGCAGTGCTGTTCATTGCCGCTCTTTTTTGCCTGACGAGTTGTGTGGCGCAGGAGCCGCGGCCGGCAGGCGTCTCCCGCTCAATCATGTTCTTCGTTACGCCGCTCTACCCGCACAGCTTTGAAATTACCGCCCACGGTTCCCGGGGGACTTCGGCCGAAGTCCTGAAGGATGCCTGGCGCAAAAAAGCACAAATGACAGCGGCCGGACATCGCTTCAAAGCGACCGAGTTGGTCGTCCACGACAGCGAAACCGTGCCTTCGGGCGGGTGGCCAATCCAACGCCGGATCGTGACCGGAACGATTACTTTGCTGGACTAACACGTCAATTTTGTCCGAGTGCGCGACTCGCATCCTGCACCAAGGAGGGGCGCTTTCCAAACCGCCCTTTTGGAAAGGACGTCCAGAGAGGACGGCGGGAGCCATCCTCAGATGGGCGGTTTGGAAAGCGCCCCTCCTTGGTCTTTAAATGAACCGCCCCGTGGCGTAACCTCTCCCGTGGAAACGGCGGGCAAACCATCCATTCAATCACTTTTCCTCGAGGAGATCGCCAAGCATTTGGCGTCGCAAAACCAAAAGCCGTACCGGGCGAAACAGATCGTCGATTGGCTCTACGAAAAACGGGTCAGCTCGTTCGAAGAGATGAGCGATTTGCCGCAGGCGTTGCGCGATCGCCTGGCCGGCGAATTCGTTTTCGGCCATCTCGAAACTGTCCGCGTTCTCGGTTCGAAAGACACCACCCGAAAATTTCTCTTTCGGCTCGGCGACGGAAATCTCATTGAATCCGTCCTGATCCCCGCCTCCCCATCGCTCTATGGCTCGACCTCCGATCGCCGCACGATTTGCGTCTCCACCCAGGTCGGCTGCGCTTATGGCTGCAAGTTTTGCGCGAGCGGCCTCGACGGCTTTTCCCGCAACCTGGACGCGAGCGAAATCGTCCAGCAGTTGCTCGCCGTCGAAAAGGCGAGCGGGGAGAAGATCGACAACGTCGTCTTCATGGGGATGGGCGAACCGCTGGCCAACCTGACTAACGTCGTCCGCGCCATCCGCATCATCAATGCGCCCTGGGGTCTCGAGATTGGCGCCCGCCACATCACGGTCTCGACCAGCGGGCTCGCCCCCCAAATCAGAAAGCTGGCCGAGGAACCGCTCCAAAGCCGGCTCGCCATCTCGCTTCACGGTGCGACCGACGAAGTGCGCGATCGGATCATGCCGGTCAACCGGAAATACAAACTCGCGGCTCTGCTCGCCGCCTGCGATTACTACGCCAGCCGAAAGAAGCAGCGGATCTATTTCGAATACATCCTGATCGCCGGCATCAACGACTCCGAAGAGCAGGCCCATTTACTGGCCGGCCATGCCCGTCGCATCAGCGCGCGGATCAATCTTATTCCCTATAACACCGTCGAAGGCCTCGAATGGTCGCGCCCGTCGCGCGACAAACAGGAACGCTTCCTATCGATCCTCCGCGAACACGGGGTCGTGGCCACTCTGCGCCGCGAAAAAGGCCACGACATCGAAGCGGCCTGCGGCCAGCTGCGGTTGCAAACCAAGCGCGCCGAAGCCGCCGACACGTCACTTGTCACACGTCACTCGTCACTGCCTTAAAGTGTGGATTCTCGATAATCCCGAAAATATTCCCGAACGGATCGAACACCGTCGCCACCCGAATCCCCTCGCCCACTTCCTGCGGGGCTGAGCGCTCGGTCGCGCCTAACGAGACCAGGCGCCGGAATGACTCCTCCGCTTCGGCTACGCCCCAATACGCCACCGCACCCTCTTTGCCGCCCGGAGTGCTGGCCGCATCGGGATCAAGGCCCAGCTCGTAGCCGGCTACGTTGAACCCGACATAAAACGGTTGATCGAAATACGGCTCGATCCCGAGCGCTTTCGCGTACCAAGCCCTGGCCTTCGCCAAGTCGGGCGCGTGATAAATGACGGTGCGGAGGCCGAGGAATTGTGAACTCATTTGTTGTAGCGGCGGTCTCTGACCGTCGACTCGTCTCAGACCGTCGAATCGTTTCCGCGGCCGTCCTGCCGACGGTCAGAGACCGCCGCTACAGAATGGCGGCCGAGCTTTCCGCCCTCCTACGTTTTCTTTTTCAGCTCCGCCAGATCCTTCAGCACTTCGTCGCTATGCTCGGCGGGCTTCACGGCGGCATAAACCTTCGCAATCTTTCCCTGCGGATCGATCAGGAATGTGTTCCGCGCCGCCATCTTGGCGCCTTTGTATTCCATCCCCGAGCCGTAGGCGGCGACGGTCTTCCCGTCCGGATCGGCCAGGAGCTTGAAGTTCAAACCTTCCTTCGCGCAAAAATCCTTGTGCGACTGGGCGCTATCCACGCTAACCCCGAGGACCACCGCGTCGGCGCCCTGGTATTTCGATGAATCGCGCTCGAAATTTTTCGCCTCCAGCGTGCAACCACTGGTGAAATCCTTCGGGTAAAAATAAAGGACCACCCATTTCCCCTTGTAATCCTTCAGGCTGATGGTCGTTCCATCGCCGCTCGGCAAACTGAACGCCGGCGCCATGTCTCCCGCCTTGGGCTGGTTTTCCGTATGCATCTGTGGTTTCGCGTCGCTGGTCGCCGGGGCCGGACTTTGTGTCTCCGCCGCCTGCAACGCCACCAGGGCGAGCGCGCTCAACATTCCTGCCAGAAGTTTCGTGTTCATAGTGAACCGAAACCTAGCAGTGGAATCTCGAAATCCGAAGTTCGAAATTCGAAACAAATTCAAAGTTCAAATACCGAGAATGACTAAAACTAAGGCCGCCCCGGTCCGTTTTGAAAATTCGGGCCTTCCCTAATTCGAACCTTGTTTCGGACTTCGAGATTCGAATTTCGTGCTTCCCTGCCCGCAATCCTTCGCATAGCGATGCAGGCGGGCGCTCGACGTCAGTCGATTCTCGCCGTCGGTATCAGATAAATCTGATTCGAATTGCTCTTCACGACGTAGGAATAGGTTTCACCCGGCCGCACATCGAGCATTCCGTAAAATGAGCAGTAGAGCTGACCGGGACGGCTCGCATAAAGCGAATGCCTTCCCGGGGCGAGGGACCGCTCGTAAACGTGGCCTCTTGTGAATACTCCCGCTTGCTGCCCGTCGATCCAGACCGCGATCGGGATATTGATCCCGAGCGTCGGTGAATGCTTCATCCGTAGAACTCCATTCGCGCCCTGCGAATAGTAGGTGGATTGACCTGCGACGCTTTGGCTAGCGCTCGCGAAGATCAATGCGCCAACGGCTAAAACCAGAACCAGAAATGTCGAACTTAGCTTCTTCATATTGGGTGAACCTCCGCTCACAGTTTACCACATTCTACGCGCACCACAGAACTGAAAAGTAACAACGTCCTGATCGCAGCGCGACGCGGCGTGATGTCGACGCTCGCGGAAGTTGCCCGCGAATCACGCGAATGTTTTCAGAGACTGGAATGTTCCAGACCTATTCGCGAAAATTCGCGTCTATTCGCGGGCAAGGATTTTGAATCGCTGAATTTCTACTGCTTGTCGTAAACGGCCGTCGTGGTCGCGTCCTTGCCGTCTTTGCCGGTGTCGGTTTCCGTGACCGTGCGGCTTTTGCCGTCGGCCGAGATGACCACCTTACCCTTGCCCACATCCTTGCCGTCTTTCTTCACCGTGTAGGTCAGCGTCTTCGCGTCGACTTTCGTGTAGGCGCGCACGTTGTGCATGTCACTGCCCTGGGCCGCGTAATCTTTCCCGTCGAACTTGCCTTTCCAAACGTGGTGCACGGCTTTGCCGCCGTCCATCCCGTCGACAGTGATCGTCACCTCGTCACCGCTTTGGGCATAAACAACCGTCGTGTTCTTTGGCATGCCCTCCCCGATCTTCGATTTCGCTTCATTGAGTTTCCACGTTCCCATGAAGGCGTCGTCGCCCGCCAGGCAAAGGCTGGCTGCGGTCGCCGAAATGAGAAGTGCGAGCACTGTCGTTTTTGTGTTCATGGCCCATGGAGCGTCCCCCCTAACGACAACGTCAGGTCCCAAAGGAACGTAAATGGTCCTCTTCGCCGTCCGACCGCCCGCTGAAGAATTTGGAGATCTACTCCAACTTTTACTTTTTCTTGGGGACCGGGGTCACTTTCGTCACCTTCACGTGCGGGCATTCCACCCCAGCCACCTGGGTTCCCTCGACGCGGACCGTCTCGTGGCTGTCGGCGGCTTTATCCAACGCTTTTCCAACCTGCGCATTTGCGGCCGCGAGATGGATCGGCTGGCCGACGTTGGAAAGAAGATCCCATTTCGCGCCCTCCAAAGGGCAAACGCCCGCGGGGATTTTCTTTACGGTTCCCGTGTGCACGACGCTCTTACCCGGTACGGCTTTGGTATCCGCGCTTTTTTCCTTGGCGAAGGTCGTCGGACTAATGACTGCGACACTGGCGGCGATCGCCAGGCAAATGATCATTTTTGTTTTCATGGCTGTTTCCTTTTGTTGTGCGCCTTCGGCCCGGCGCGGAGAAACAGCTCCGTTCTGAGGCTCGGAAACGCGGTTATGGGGTTGCGGGGGTCCCGCTGTTCTTGTTCGGAAGCGAAATTACACGGATTGGAGAGGCGTTTGGAAGGAAATTCGCTAGCGGGCTTCCGCTTTGGAGGGCACGCGCCGTTTAGGGAACCGGGTCTGACTCGAATCATATTGCAGCCAATCCGCGTTCGGCACGGAGATGGAGTCTCGTCTCGATCTCCGCGGACCAAAGAAGCTTGCGAGTGAAACTCCCGAGTATTCTCAACGATCGCTGGACACCGAGTTTTTTTCCTGCCATGTGGCACGCGACCGAGCCGGATGAAGGCTTTCAGTTCCGAGAGTACAGGCTTGATGTTCAATCGTAAATCACATCGACACTAATCATCTCGTTGATTCAGATTGGCGCCCGTCATGACGAACCCACCGATTATCGATCCCGTCCTTCCTTTCATCGACCTGCACCGGCACCTCGACGGGAGCGTGCGGCTGGAGACGATCATTGATCTGGCGCGGAAGCATAATATCGAGTTGCCGGGGACGACGGTGGAGGAAATCAGGCCGCATGTGCAGGTGACGGAAGCGCAGCCGGGGTTAATGGCGTTCATCGCGAAGATGCTTTGGGCGACGCGGATGCTTGTGAACGGCGAGGCCTGCCGGCGAATCGCCCGGGAGAATGTCGAGGACGCGCAACAAGAAGGAATCGATTACCTGGAGCTGCGGTTCAGTCCGTATTTCATGGCGGAACCGCATCAGCTCGACATGGCGGAAGTGATCGAGGGCGTGGTGGCTGGGATCGCGGAGGGTGTGGCGGCGACCGGTGTGCGCGTGAACCTGATCGGCATCCTGAGCCGGACCTACGGCGCGGAGGTTTGCCACAAGGAACTCGATGCGCTTCTTGCCTATCGCCAGCATTTCGTCGCGCTCGATCTGGCGGGTGACGAAGCGAATTTTCCGGCACCGATGTTTGTCGATCATTTCAAGAAAGGCCGTGACGCCGGGTGGCGGGTGGCGGTTCATGCCGGGGAAGCCGGCGGAGCGCAAAGCGTCTGGGACGCGCTGAAGCTATTGGGCGCGGAACGTATTGGCCACGGGACACGGGCGCTGGAAGATCCGAAGCTCGCCGATTATCTCGCCGAAAAGCGGGTGCCGATCGAGGCGAACCTGACCAGTAACGTTCACACCAGCACAGTGCCGAACCTGGCGAGCCATCCGTTGCGGGAGATGATGGCGCGCGGCCTCGTTTGCTCGATCAACACCGACGATCCCGGCGTGAGCGGGATCGATTTGCGTCACGAGTTCGAAGTCGCCGCGCCGGCCGCGGGATTGACGCCCGAGCAGATTCGCCAGGCGCAAATCAACGCGTTGCAGACGGCGTTTCTGTCGGAGGAGGAGAAGCGGGAGTTGAGGGAGAAAGCGCCGAAACGCAAAGCCGCGTTGTAGCGTGCACGGTGTTCGGCGCGGCGGTCCGTTCCGTTATTCTTTGGGATCGGCCAGTTGTTTGGCCCAATCCGGCAGCTTGTCGTACGGCGTATAGCCGTGAACCTCTCCCAACACGCGACCGCTTTTGATCTCGTACTTCACGAACGAAAAAGGTCCGTGATGGCCCATGGATCGAATGATGACGGCCGAATCATTTTCGGCAAAGAGCCATTTTCCGATGAAACGGGTTTCAAAATGCGGCCAGAACTCTCTCATCGTCCCATCGGGCAATCGGATTTTTAGCAGATGTTCCCGTTTCGACGCTTCGTATCGGGATCAAGGCTGAAATTTTCCATGTGGATCCAACCAATAACACCTCGCGCAGACAGTCGGGCGTCAAGGCAATGGCCATCCGTGGTCAGAAGTTCTCTGCGCCCATCCGAATAGGTGAGTTCAACATTGCCGGCAGGAACAAGCAATTCATCGAGCGGGGATGGGACGACGACGATCCTGACTTTCTCCGGTGTCGCGCCAAATCCGCTCTCGGCGGCGACGAGGGCGATCAACGTCAGAAAGAGGGAACGAATAAGGACCATTCCTTCTCCCTATCAAACATGCGGATCAGCAACAAGCAGCCATCGCTTCTTTCGTCCCTGGCGTGGCGAGGCAGGGCGACGGCTGCAGAAGAGGGCGGCGGTTTGGAAAGCGCCCCTCCTTGGTCGGACGGCGCGGCGCGCCGGCCCCCGAAAATAGCCCAGCGCTTTAGCGCTGGGGATTTCCCGATCCTCAAGGATCGAGTCCCGCAGGGACGACAGAAGGGGTGGATTGGATGGCGCGGCGCCGGATCGCTTTGAAGCTTCAAGGAGCGGCGATTTGAAATCGCCGTGGCGCTGGTCGGCGGTTTCAAACCGCCGCTCCTTGAAGCGTGGCGACGTTTGACGCGGAATACCTTTACAAGCGGCGAGCGTCACGAAAGGGTTGCCGGCTTTAACGGCAAATGATGGAGGCGAACGAGCGGCAATTGTGGATCACAGGGGTGCGAACACGGATTTTTCTGGTGTCGTTTACCCTGCTCTTCTTCGAGCTGCTCTGCATTCGCTGGATCCCGGCTTACGTCCGCTACCTCAGCTATTTCACGAACTTCATTCTCCTGGCGTCGTTTCTAGGGATGGGGCTGGGGATTTTGGCGGCACGAAGAGCGAACTTTCGGTTTCCGCCGTTCCCGCTCCTCGTCCTGGCGCTCGCAGTGGTCGTCGCGCTCAATCGGTTCGAGCTCAATATCTCCAGCACCGACGTTCTCTATTTCGGCTCGGGCACGACCGGCGTCGCGCGCGCGGAAAGTTTCGTTCTGCTGCCGCTGATTTTTGTCTTCGTCGCGGCGGCGTTCATTCCCCTCGCCCGCTCGCTTGGTTTGCTCTTCACGAAAACGGAGCCGCTCACGGCTTACACATTCGATATTCTCGGAAGCCTCGCTGGAACGGCCGCGTTTTTTCTCATCGGATTTTTCTCGTTGCCGCCGGTGATCTGGTTTGGCGCGCTCGGTCTGCTGGTCTTGTTGTTAGGCCAGCGTCGCAACTTTCCCCTCACGGCTCTGCTGGTCGTCGCCGCGGCGGCGATCGCGCTTTTTCTCCAGCGCAACACCTACTGGTCGCCCTATTACAAAATCACGCTCACCCCGGCGCAGCCGAGCGGCTACGAGCTGGACGTAAACAGCATCGGCCACCAGAGCATGATCCCGTGGCAATCGAAGGAGCCGTTCTACCGCCGGGTCTACGAATTATTTCCGGACGCGAAGTTTAAGCGCGCGCTCATCCTCGGCGCCGGCACCGGGTCCGACACGGCAACGGCGCTCGCCCACGACGTGCAACAAATTACCGCCGTCGAAATCGATCCGGTTATTGCAAAGCTCGGCGCGGAATTGCATCCGGATCGGCCCTATTCCGATCCGCGGGTGAAACTGGTCAACAACGACGGCCGCGTTTTCCTCCGGAACACGACCGAGAAATACGATCTCATTATCTTCGCGTTGCCCGATTCGCTCACCCTCACGTCGAGCATCGCGAATTTGCGCCTGGAAAGTTTCCTCTTCACCCAGGATTCGCTCGATACCGCGAGAGCGGCCCTAGCGCCGGATGGCGTCCTGGTCCTCTATAATTATTACCGCGAGCCGTGGTTGATCGAGAAACTGGCCGGAATGGTAAGCCGCACGTTTGGCCGGGATTCCTTTGTTTCCACCTACGGCGGACAAGGCCGCGGCGCGGTGATCATCAACGGGCCGCGCCTGGCGAGCTCACCGGCGGCGAACGCAAAGCCGTATCGTGAGGAAGCGACGGCCGGAGCAACGCGTTTGCGCGTCACCGGCGAAGGAACCATGGGCACCAGCGCCATCCCAGCGGCGACCGACGACTGGCCGTTCGTCTATCTGCCGCGGCCTTCGTTTCCGGCGCTCTACCTTCGCGGGCTGGCGTTGGTGGCGGGAATATCGCTGGCCGGCGTTTGGCTGATCGCGCCCCGAAGCGCGCTGCAGCGATTCGATTGGCACATGTTTTTTCTCGGCGCGGCCTTCGCGCTCCTGGAAGTGAAGGCGCTGATCACTTTCGCGCTCCTGTTCGGCAGCACCTGGATCGTGAACTCGCTCGTTTTCTTCGCCATCCTGGCGAGCGTCCTGATCGCGGTCCGCGTCAACACCCTGTTTCGCATCCGGCGGGTCTGGATCTTTTACCTGCTCCTGTTTGGAATGCTGGCGCTGAACCTGTTGGTTCGGCCGGAGACGTTGCTGTTCGCGAATGTCTTCGCGCGCTATGCGGTGGCGAGCATCCTGGCGTTCGCTCCAGTCTTCCTGGCAAACGTGATTTTCTCCAATTCATTTCGGGACACCGAAACGGCCGATATCGCCTTCGCCTCAAATCTCCTCGGGATCATGGCCGGAGGAATGCTGGAGTACCTGAGCATGCTTTTCGGTTATCACGCGTTGCTTTGGCTCGTGATCGCGTTTTACGCGCTGGCGATGGTGTGGCGCGCGGGGCGAAGCTCCGCGACGGCCGCGTAAAGTGACGCCTTCGCAATCCACACCGCTCCTTGAAACGCGGCGTCGCAAAGCTCCGCCCTCCAGCACTGTAGCGGCGGTCTCAGACCGCCGAGCGATCTACCTCTCGCCCAACGACGACGGTCTGAGACCGCCGCTACAGAGGAATGTCGCCGCTGAAAATTTTTGCGCGGGCGGAGAAACGGGCCTAGAACACAGATATGTCGGGGTACGAGCCAGAGCCGGATCGGGTCTGGGATGAATACGAGTGGGAGCGTTTTCTCCAGCAGCAGGACCATAAGACGGAGAAATACATGGAGCTGCTCGAGAAGTACCTCGACCATCCGCAGCGCGATCAAATCATCGCCCGCGAAATGGGTTGGACCCAGTTGTTGAATGATGAGGGCGAATCGTGGAGCGACGAAGTGGACGCCATGATCGCCGAAGAAAATCGGGCCATCGGAGCCGACGCCGAGGGCACGGAAGAGAGCTCGAGCTTTATCGACGGGTTTGAGGACCACACGCTCTACCGAGCCGCGTTCGCGCTGACGGTCTGGATCGACCAGCTCTTTGACGAGCATCCCTCTTTGCAAAACGCCCCGGCGGCGGTCAAGCTGGCGACCCATTCCGCGCTGGCCAGCGCCAAACTGGCGGCCGCCCTGAGCGACGACGACGTGGACGAAATTGGGATGACCATCGCCTATCTCAAGCGGGCCCTGAAGGCGATCACCGTGTCGATGGAAGCGGGGGCGCAGCTTCTGGCCGAGCAACTTATCACCCCGCGCCAGCACGGCGTTCTCCAGCAGCGCCTCTTCGAGGTCCGTGATGGAATCATTACCCTCATGGGCCAGTACCGCGGGGAATGGCTCCGGCGCTTCGGCTCCGAAGGCTATCGGGGTTGAATGAAATAGGGCCTGGTTCCGTCCAATCATGCATACGGAAGCGACTCCGGCTCAGGCCGATGTCTCGGAACTCGATCTGGTCAAACAGTGCCAGGCCGGGGACACCGAAGCATTCGACCAACTGGTAAGCCGTTACCGGACACGGGTTTTTGGCATGATTTACAACATGGTACATAACGAGCAGGACGCCTGGGACCTCGCCCAGGACAGCTTCCTGAAGGCGTGGAAATCGATCGCACGTTTCCGCGGCCAGTCCTCTTTTTATACCTGGATGTACCGGATCGTGACCAATGTGACGATCGATTGGCTGCGCAAAAAGCAGGTCAAAGGCAGTGGGACGGAGTTTGACGACGCGGTGCAGTTAAAGGAAATCGATCCGGCCTCGCGGACGGTGCCGAAGGCGGACGCGCTGCCGCATAAGCGGATGGAACGACAGGAGATCCGGGCGCGGATCGACGCTGCCATCGAGCAGCTTTCGCCCGAACATCGCGCGGTGATTTTGATGAAGGAAACCGAAGACATGCAATACCACGAAATTGCGGAAGCACTGGGCTGCTCGATTGGCACGGTGATGTCCCGGCTTTTCTACGCCAGAAAAAAACTGCAAAACCTCCTGAGGGACCTCTATGAAAACGTTTGAAGAAAAATGGACCGCGTGGATTGACGGCGAGCTCGCCGGCGATGAGCTGGCGGAGTTTGAAGCCTCGCTGCCCGATCGGGCGGTGGCCGAAGCCGAGAAGCGCGACGCCCTGAAACTTGGAACGTTTTTGAAAGAGCACCTCCCTGCTCCGGCCATGGGGAACGAGGAGTTTTTCAGCCATCAATTGCGCGAGCGGATCGCCGCCGAGACGCATGTCGACAACCCTGCTGAAAGCGATGCCGGCAGCCCGGCCTGGTGGCCAATCGGCCGGCTGCTCTGGGTGGGGGCCACGGCTCTCGCGATCTTTTTCGTCTGCACCTTTTTCGTCATGCGGGAACAGCCGTCGGCCGATCAGTCCCAATATCTCTCCCAGATTCTGAATGCGCGGGTAGATCCCGTGGTCAGTCCAAACGCGACCATTACGATGTTCGAATCCAAGGAAGATAAAGTGACGATCGTTTGGGTGGAAGGGTTGCAGTCACTCCCATCGGAGTACGCCGCAAAATAGGTTCCTGTCATGCCGCGACGCTGCTTTCTGCTGCTTGGCCTTGGGCTGGCGCTGATTTTTGGCGGCGTGGAAGCACGCGCATCCGAGACCGTCTGGAGCGGCCTCGTGATTGCAACCAATGCGGCGAAACCGGACCCGGTTTCACCCGACCTGGTTTACCTCGAGGAAACGCTCAAGGATTGGTTCGGTTACAATCAATATAAGGTCATCGGCCAATCCCGCGCAGTCCTGGTCACCGGTTCCGAGGATTGGCTGGCGCAGAGTAAATATTTCTCGCTCCACATCGATTCCAAGGAGGGGAACGTCAAATCAGGTTACCGCGTGAACCTGAAGTTGTTTCAGGAGAAGAATCTTCTGTTGGAATGGGAAGCGAAGTTGAGCAAGGGGCGTCCGATCATCGTCAAGGGCCCGCAAGTGGGCGACGGACAGTTATTGCTGCTCCTGGTGGTGCAGTAGCGCGCTCTTCTGTAGCGACGGCGCTCTGTCGCCGTACAAACGCAGCATATTCTTGGCGACGCGTGTTTGCGGCGACAGAGCGCCGCCGCTACACCTTGTTTCAGCAGCAACGCGCTGTTTAATAACGGATGCGCAATTCCCTGTTCGCACTCTTGCTCATGACTGCCACTACCTTGACCGCCGAAAAACCTTTCGATTTCGCCAGCACGCCGGGAAAACTACCGAAAAATGTCGTGCCCGAAGAGTACGCCATCCGGATCATGCCGAACATGGCGAAGCGCGCCTTCACCGGATCGGAGACGATAAAGCTCAACGCTCGCGAAGCAGTGAAGCAAATCGTGCTCAATTCCGCCGAGATCAAGATCACCAAGGCCGCGATCGACGGAAAGGCGCTTCCCGTTTCCGCGATCAAACTGGATGACAAAGAAGAGACGCTTACCCTGACGGCGGAGCTGACCGCCGGGAACCACCAGCTCGAGCTGGAGTTCACCGGGATAATCAACCAGCGCGGCGTCGGCCTTTACGACGCGCCTTACCAGGAACACGGCACGGGCGCGAAGAAGGTCATGCTCGGGACACAGTTCGAAGCGACCGATGCCCGCCGCATGTTCCCCTGCTGGGACGAACCGAGCTTCCGGGCGCGATTCCAGTTAACCGCTGTCGTTCCCGAAAACTTCGTCGCGGTCTCGAACATGCCGGTGGAGAAAGAAACCAAGGTGGCCGGCGGAAAGGAATTGCGTTTCGGCATCACCCCGCCCATGGCGAGTTACCTCAACGTCTTTTGCGCGGGCGAGCTCGACGCCATCCAGAATAAGAAAGGGGAAGTCACTCACGGCGTTGTCGCCACGAAAGGAAAGGCGGAGATGGGCCGTTACGCGCTGGAGAGTTCGCAGCAAATCCTCGATTATTTCAACGATTACTTCGGCATTCCCTATCCATTGCCGAAGCTCGATCACATCGCCGTTCCCGGCGGGTTTGGCGGCGCCATGGAAAACTGGGGCGGCATCACCTATTACGAATCCGCTCTCCTGTTCGACCCCGAGCGTTCGTCGGCCCACACCCGGCAGGCGATCTACGAAGTGGTCGCGCACGAAACGGCCCACATGTGGTTCGGCGACCTCGTCACGATGGCGTGGTGGGACAATCTCTGGCTTAACGAAGGGTTCGCTTCCTGGATGGGGACGAAGGTCACAGCCAAGTTCAATCCGGATTGGGAAGTCTGGCTCGCCAGGAACACGCCGCGCGATCCACTGCGCCGGCATGGTATCGGCAAGGAAGCGGCCATGGAAGGCGACGCTCGCTCGACCACCCACCCGATTCAGCAGCCGATCAAAACCGAGGCGGAAGCGAACAGCGCATTCGACGACATCACTTACCGCAAAGGAATGTCGTTCATCCGGATGCTGGAGAGTTTTCTCGGGGAAGATGTTTTCCGGGACGGCATCCGGCGTTACATGGCCGCTCACAAGTTCTCAAACACAACCACGACTGATTTGTGGAACGCGCTCGGCGAAGCATCCGGCAAACCGGTGGCGGAAATTGCCGCCGCCTGGACGGAACAGCCCGGCCTCCCCGTGGTGAAAGTCGCGCGAGATGCGGCTGGCAAGATTACCCTGACCCAGGAGCGATTCACGGTGCACTTTGAGAAGGCGCCGCCCCTGGAATGGAAGATTCCCCTTACCTACGCGGTTCCCGGCGAACCTCCGGCGCCCAGCGTCCTCATGACCTCGAAGCAGATGGAGTTGCCGGGAACGTCCGGGGATCGCGCGATCAAGTTGAACGTCGAAGGAGCGGGTAACTACCGGGTCCAATACGATGAGGCGTCCTGGACGCTGCTCCTTGCGGACTTGCCGAAGCTCAGCGTGCCTGATCGGGTCAATCTGCTGACGGACGCCTGGGCGATGGTCCAGGCCAACCGGGCCCCGCTGTCGCTCTATCTCGGGCTCGTCGAAAAGCTCCCGACCAAAACGGAATTGGCCGAGCGCGAGCAGATCATGCTCGTGTTCGATTTCATCAATCGCCTGCTCGCCACCGACCCAAACCGGGCGAAGTTCCAGAAGTACGCCCGGTCAATTTTGCAGCCCAGTTTCGCTGAAGTGGGTTGGGAACCGAAGAAGGGCGAGCCGGTAAAAATCGCGTTGCTGAGGGCGAGCCTCATCAAGGCGCTCGGCGAACTCGACGACAAGGAGATCGTGGCCGGCTGCCGGGAACGTTTCGAAAAATATCTCGCCGACTCGAAAACGCTCGCGCCGGATCTGCGGCCGGCCGTATTGGCGGTGGTAGGGCGCTACGCCGATGAAGCGACCTGGAAAATGCTGCACGAGCTCGGACTGAAGACCACCAGCATCGAGGAGAAGGCTACCTACTACAATGCCCTCTCCGCGACGATCGACCCCAAGCTCGCCGCGCGGACCCTCGAAATCTCGCTCGGCGATGAATTGCCCACGAGTCGCGCGACTTACCTCGTCTCCCGAGTGGCCCGGGAAAGCGAACATCCCGAAGTCGCCTGGACTTTCGCGAAAGGGCACATGAAACAATTGCTGGCCAAGACCGACGCGCTCACCGCGAACAGTTATGCGCCGGGATTGTTCACGTTGTTTTCCGATCCGGCGCGGATCGCGGAATTGGAGCGCTACGCGAAATCCGATTTGCCGGCGAGCGCGGCGAGGGATGTCGCGAAGGCGAGCGACGAAGTGGGTTTCCGTGCGGACATGAAATCGCGGGTGACGGCCGAGATGTCGACCTGGCTGACCTACACGCTTGAAAAAAAGTAGTTTTTTGGAGGCGGCTCGCCGCGGCGAGCCGTTTGGATTTACTCTAGAGACCCGGGCGCTCTGTTTCCGGAATTGTCGGAACCAAACGCGCCGCGCGATTCGCCTCCTCCTCCTGCACGAGCGCCTTGGCATACTGCCAGCCGGCAATGGCGCGACTGATCAGGAAAAACGCCATCACTGCCACCCAGATTGGCTCCATGACCCGCAACAAAAGGGCAAGGCCCGCCAGGAGGACCGCACCGACCAAACCAAGGGCGCTGGCAATCTGCAGGCTGCGAATTTCACCCAACGGAAACCAAAGCAAAGCGCGCAAAATCTGGCCACCATCGAGCGGATAGACGGGGAGGATGTTGAAGATCAGCAACATCAGGTTGATCTGCCCAACTTGGGTGAGCAGAAGGTAAAAATTGGGCGCCTCCTCGGCTGCCCCTTCTAACATCGCGACAGCTACGGAAAAGACGGGGATGAGAATCACGTTTACCAGCGGTCCCGCAGCAATGCTCCAAAGCATGGCGCCGGCGCGCCGGGGCGGATCGACAAAAGCGATCCCGCCGAGGGGCCAAAGGACGATCTGATCGGCCCGCCCTCCGGTTTGGCGGCAGGCGAGGGCGTGACCAAACTCGTGCAGCAGCACTAGAAGAAAAAGTGCGAGGTATTCGTACGCCGCCCAAATCGTTGAGCTGTAAGGATTCGCTCGCTGAATCTCGTAGGCCGCGACCAGGAACCAGGAAAAATGCAGATAAACCTGGATGCCGCTGAATTTGAAAAGACGAATCGTGCCGCCCATCGGCCGCAAATCTACAACTGATTAGGAGGCTGCGCGCACGATTTCGTGACCAAGCGCTTTCCCGTTTCGACAGGCTCAAGGCCCTGAGTCCAACCGAAGGGCAAACCGCCCATCTTCCTGCCCGGCGGTTTTCCGAACCGCGCGCTCTTCCGAGCCCGTCGCTTCAGTTAAAGCGTGGTCGAAGGCGCGTCCGGGGCAATCAACAGCCGCATCGGCAGCATGTGGGACTCGTAAAACCCGTGGCGCTTGAAGAAATTCTGCGAGCGCAGCTCCGGCCGGTCGGTCAGCAGGGTGATGCGCAAAAACTTCTTCTGCTTCGCGAAATTGATCGCGTATTCGAGCAGTTGCGATCCGTAGCCGTGACCTCGGAACGAGTCGTGCACGACGAGGTCCTCCAGGAGGATGACAAAGCCGCCCTCGGCCGTGCTGATCGTGAAAAGCAGATTGATCATGGCGACGATCGTGCGATCGCGCCGCAGGACAAAAACGCGCCCGCGATTCGGCTCCTCGAAGATGAGGCGCAAGCCTTGCAGCTGTTTCTCCTTGTTCGGGCGAAAGTCTTTTTCCTCGCTAAAAAGCTCGCCCAAAAGATTGGACAGCTCGTCCAGGTCTTCGAAAATGGCAGGCTCGATAACGACTTCGCTCATGGGCACTCCGTTATTCCATAAACGCAACCCTCTGGCAATGCGGATTGCCGATTCCGCCTTGGAGATGGACGGCCAACAGGCCTTGGAGACGGCCTGCCTTCAGGCCGTTGAGAACGAGGCCTCGCGTCATCCCTCCGGCACGATGGCGTGCCGGCTCCAATCCCAGAAGCAGGAGCGAGCACGATGACGAGGGGGCCCGCAGGCGAACGGTTGACAGGAGGGCGATACCCCTTAACGTAGCCGCTCTTCAGCTATGAAACGCACGCTCCAGCGCTCAAAACGCACCCGAAAGAATCAGCATGGTTTTCGCGCGCGCATGAGCACCAAAGGCGGGCGGGCCACCCTCGCCCGGCGCCGTCAGCGCGGACGTAAACGCCTCCTGCCGAAGGGCACGGAAGTCCATTACGCCCGGCATACGAAGGCGTAGTAGCGTCAAAGCGTTGAACCGTTAAAGCGGCCGCACGCTTCAGCCTTCAACGGTTCAACGGTTCAACTCATTGCCCAGCCGCCCGGCATAACCGGTCAGCTCGAGATATCCGCGGCCCGTCACAGCCTGGCCCTCCCGCGTCCCGTTCGCATCGATGGCGCCTTCCCAATAGGTAATCGGGGCGATCCGCAGTTCCTGCTCCTCGAGCGCTCGCTTCAGCGTGAACTCGATCTTTTCTCCCGGGATCGTGACCTTCCACGCAACCGGGTAGCGGCCGCCGCTTTTTTTGCTTTCCCAGAATTCAAGTGGTGTCATTTGGAAATCGGAGGCGCGAAGGTGCTTCGTGGTCCCATCCGGCGCGATCCAGCTGCCGCTCGACGCCGGATCCGCCTCGCCGTTGGCGAGCCGCATTCGGTAGAGCATCAACTCGGCGCCGTCCTCCCATTGCAGGCAAACCCAATCCCAACCGACATGTCCTCTGCCAAGCTGGCTCGTCGACCATTCGTGGTCGAACCAGCTCGCCCCGTGGACCTGGTACTTCGTTCCATCGAAAGTCAGTTCGCCGCTCGTCTCGAGGCGCGTCAGGGAATAATAGTGAGACGCAGCCGTTCCGTCGGCGGTCTTCGTGCTCACGCCGTTCTCGCCGTGGATCGCCGGTGCCTTGGCCGGGCGAAGATGGAGACGCAAGGCGCCGAAACTTGTCGCCGCCTGAAGTTCGAACTGGTTTTCTCCGGTCAACTCCAGCGTCCAGTTCTGTATCCAGGCCAGGCGCTGTCCATCGTCGAACCCAGCTTCGCCGAAAGCACCACGATTCGTTTTCTGTTCGAAGCGAAACTGTTTTCCGGCGACGTTCGTAATGGCGAAGTGCGCGAACTTGAGATCGTCGATAATGAAGCGAGAGGCGTTCGGATCGCGTCCTCCCGCGGGCCTGATGCCCTGACGGAAGAAAGTCAGCTCGTATCCGAACCGATGGCCGTCCGCGTCGAAAACGTTTCCGGTGAAGTACCACCACTCCGTCTTGAATTCTTGATGGCTGCGGTGATCCCGGGGGAATTCATAATGCCATCCGGGCTCAGCCGTCTTCCAATCAGCCGCGGACGCAGTCAGGGCAAAAGTGATGACAAACAATCGAAATTCGCCGTAACGCAGCCAGCGTAGCTGGCGAGGCCGGGCTTTCAAAATCGAGAATCGAAATTTCATGTTCATTCGTCCCGAAGGTTATCCGCCAATTCCATCCGGCTGGCGCGCCAGGCCGGGACAATCCCCGCCATGATGGCCGCGGCGAGAATCCATACCGGCGTCCAAGCCAGGCTCTTCCAGGGGAACGCGAGATGAATCGTCCAGCCGAAGAAGACGCGATTGATGACGCCAGTCAGGACGAACGCAAGGGATAGTCCGCAGACCAGCCCGACCGCTGCCGCCAGCAAACCGAGCATCGCCGTTTCGGTCAACAGGAGCCGCCGAATTTGACCGGCGCTGGCCCCGATGGCGCGCAGAATGGCCAGCTCCCTTCGCCTTTCGGCGATCAATATGGTCAGGGACAGAAAAATTCCGGTGATGGCGACGAAGATCGAGATGAGCAGGAGGACGTAAGTGACGGCGAAGGTTTGATCGAAAATCTCGAAGATCCGCCGTCGCAACGATTCATTGGAAAAAATCGCGAATTGTCCCGCCTGGCCGAACCGCGCCCGGAATTCATCGGTTACTTCCCCGGCGGTGTGCCCGCTTTTCAGGTAGACCGCGACGCTGTGAATGCGGTCGTCGTGCCAGAAGCGAACGAAGTTCTCTTCGCTCAGATAAATGATGCCCTGATCGGTGACGTAGTCGTAGAAAATCGCGGCCACCGGGAATGAACGCGGCCCGCCCGGCGTCATCAATTCGATCGTGTCGTTCTCGCGAACGCGGTGACGGCGGGCAAAGCTTTCGGAAACGAAAACGCAGACCTCCCCGTGAAATCGGCGGATGAGCGAAGTGTGATCACCGCGGAGAAATTGAAATTCGCGGCGAATCCCGGTGATCGCGGCCAGGGCCACGTCGCTCTCGCCCATCGCGACTTCAACCGCCCGGAAAGTATCGGCGGTTTCGACCGCGGGATGGGCCGCGAGAAACTGGAACGCCTCGCGGGGAAAGAAGGCGGAATCACCGAAGGCCTCGTTCGCAGCCGGCGTAATGAAGAGATCGGCCAAGAGCGTTTGGTTGATCCAGGCTTCGACGGTTTTGCGAAAGGAAAACACCATGACGCTCACGCCGACGGTCATGGCCACGGCGATGGCGAGCGCGGCGACGGTCACGGAATTGCGCAGAAGCGCCCGGCGAAGATTTGCGGCGGCGAGCTCGGTCTCCATCTTCACCTGCCGGCGCCGGGCCCGAAAAGCGCGAAAGGCGTTCCCCACTCCCGTGCTGAAATGAAACATCAGGCGCGGAACGAGAAGAGAGAACCCGGCGATCACGAAGAACGCCGCGACGAAGCTGAGCCAGCGTGGGCCGGTGGAAAGCGCGAGACAGGAAAAGAGGGCCGCGGCCAAAACGCAGCCGAGCCCGCCGGCCAACCAGGCGGCCGAAGGAAGCACCGATCGCTCCAGCCTGGCGCCTCCGTGAAGGGCTTCGACCGGTCTTTGTCCGGCGGCTTGGTGGGCCGGGACCCAGGCGGAAAAGATCACTGACGCGACACCGATTCCCCACGCGAGGGCAAACAGCCAGAACGGCAACGCGAGATCGCGGACACTTACCAGGACGTACAGCGACGTGATCGTGGCCGAAACGGCGTTGGTCAAAACGCGAGCCAGCGCAAGTCCCCCAAGCAAACCGAGGGACGCGCCAATACCGCCGAGGACGATCGCTTCGGCGAGGAACAACATCCGGACTTCGCCCCGGGTTGCGCCTAACGAACGAAGGATGCCGATCTCATGCTGACGCCGGACGACCGACGCCGAAACGGTGTTGTAAATCAGAAACATTCCGACGAAGAGCGAAACCAGGCTCGTGAGCGCCAGATTGAGCTGAAATCCGCCGAGCATTTTCTCGACTTCCTCAGTTCGCCGGGCCGGGGCCGCGACCCGCGCATCCCGGGGAATGATCGCGCGCAACGCCGCCACGGCCGCCTCCCGTTTGCTTCGGTCCTCCAACTTCAGTTGAATGCTGCTGAGCTCGCCGCGCCGGCCTAACAACTCCTGCGCCCAGCCGATATCCATGGCCGCGAAGTGCGGATCGAAGGTGTCGTCTTTGCGCAGGAAAAAGCCAATTTCCAATTCGATATCGCGCCCACCGGCCCGGACCCGGACTTTGTCTCCCTGCTTGAGGCGATGCTGTCGAACGAATTCCTCCGAGACCGCGACGGCGTTCGGCGAGCCGAGCCAGCGCTGGAGATCGAGCTCGCTGGCATCGAAGTTCGCCGGATCAAACGTGCGGAATGGCGCGTTCGTGAAAACATCGATTCCGAGGATCTCGAGATAGTCGCCGGGAAAATCCCGCAACGGGACAAACCCGTGGACCAGCGGCGTCGCCCCGGAAATGCCCGGCACGGCCGCGACCTGGGGGAACACTGTCTCCGGCAACTGCCGTGACGGCGAAGTGATTTCGAGCTCGGCCTTGCCCGCGATGAGATCGACGCTCGCCGCGAAAGCGTGGTTCGCGCTCTGGTTCGCAATCTGAGTCGCGAGAAAAACGGCCACGCCGAGCGCGACACTCAGAATATTCAGCAAGCCCAGGAGCGGATGCCGCCGCAGATACCGCAGCACGTGCCAGCGAAAAATGCGGAGATATTGTCGCGTCACCGAACGAAGTATACCTCGTCTCGCGGGCTATCCACCGGCGATTAGGTAGTTCCCGCGCTCTCCCGCGCATGTCGTTCGCTACCTACGCACGGCGTGTATTCATCCAGTCCATTCCGCTCAATCGGCATTCCACTTCTTTTGGTGATTGCCGCGATCCTCTCCTTCGCCGGATTGCGGTTCGAGACGACCCGGCCGCCTCAGCTTTCGGCGCGGTCCACCACCGACGTAACCCATTTCTATGAAGACATCGCGGCGGAGCTCGCGGCTTCCACTCCGCCGCCCCGATGAACAGGCTCAATCGACTTCCCTTCAGCAAGCAGGTCCTTGCGATGTTCGGGATGCTCATCACGATCCTCGGCTTAATCGGGGCGTTCCTTTTTTTCAGCCTCCGCTCGATTCAACAGCACACGCAAAAGCAACTTTCCTACGTCGTAGACGAAGCCGCGCTCGTGGCGGTCGCCGGGCAAAACGTGGGCCCAATGCAGGCTGTAATTTTTCGGCACATCCTCGCGTCGTCATCCGCCGAGGACCAGGCACACGAACAGACTATTCAGGAGATCGACCGCACGAACGCGGCGACGATCGCGGCTTATGAGAAGTTCGTCGATACGCAGAAAGAGGGACAGCTCTACGCTGGCGTCCTGCAAGCGCGAAAGGAATACCTCGAGCGGACCGAGGAGCTTCTCAGCCTGAGCCGCGCGAACCGGCACGGCGAAACCAACGAATTCGCCGTCTCGAAACAAATCCCCGCTTACGACCGATATCAGCAGGCGATCGGTGCGATGACAAATCACGTCCAGATGGAGGTCGCCGGGATTGCGGCGACGACGGACCGCCGCATTTCTCGGATTCGGGCAGCAGGCCATTTCATTGTCATCCTTGCGATCCTGATCGCGATTGGAGCGGGCCTGGCGGCGGCAGCACTGGCGCGGCGATCGAGGCGGCACAACGAATTCCTTGAAAGCCAGATCGCCGAGCGCAAGCGAATGGAGGAAGTCTTGCGCGAAAGCGAGGTAAAATTCAACCAGTTGGCGGACAACGTTCAGGACGTCTTTTGGATTACTGCGCCGGATTTCCAGGCCATCCACTACGTCAGCGCGGGCTATCAGGAAATCTGGGGCCGGACCACTGAAAGCCTGTACGCCAATCCGCAGGAGTGGGCGGACGCAATCCCGGCCGAAGACCGCGCCCGCGTGTATGAAAGCTTTACCCGACTCGCGACCGATAAAGCGAGGGTCACGGTTGAATTTCCAATCGTGCGTCCCGACGGCACGACGCGCTGGATCTTGAGTCGCGGGTTTCAAGTCCTCGATAGCGCCGGCAACGTGATTCGATTTACCGGTATTGCCAGTGACATCACCGAACGCAAACAGGCAGCGGACGCGTTACGCGAAAGCGATCGTCGCTTTCGCGACATGCTCGGCAATCTCGAGCTTGTCTCGATGATGCTCGATGAGAACGCGCGGATCACTTATTGCAACGATCACCTGCTTCGACTCACCGGCTGGGAGCGGGAAACGATCATAGGCCGCAATTGGTTCGACCTTTTCGTGCCGGCCGAACTGGCGGATGAGCTCCACGGCGTCCACTCCTCTTTGCTCAATGATCTGCCGGTCGCCTGGCATCACGAAAATGAAATCATGACTCGTTCCGGGGCGCGCCGCCTGATCCGATGGAATAATTCGGTTCTGCGCTCCACCTCCGGCGAGGTGATCGGCACGGCCAGTATCGGAGAAGATGTTACCGGTCAAAAACATCAAGAAACGGAACGCCGGCGTTTGCAGGAATTCCAGCAAGCGCTCCTCGACGGAATCGGCCACGGTGTTCACGGGATCGACAAGAACGGGAAGATTATTTTCGAAAATCCGGCCGCAGCCAAAATGCTCGGCTGCCAACCGGAAGAGTTAACTGGAAAACCGGCGCATGCGACGATGCATCATTCTCATGGGGACGGCTCTCCCTACCCCGTCGAAAAGTGTCCTATCTACGCCACGATGCGCGATGGCGCCCTGCGACGGGTTAGCGATGATACCTTTTGGCGGGGTGATGGCAGCTCCTTCCCGGTAGAGTTTACGGTGGCCCCCATCCGGGGATCTTCGGACGACATCAAGGGCGCGGTTGTCGTCTTCACCGATATCGCGGAGCGCAAACGCGCGGAGGAAGAACTACGCCGAGCGAAGGATACGGCCGAAGCAGCCAGCCGGGCCAAGAGCGAATTCGTCGCGAACATGAGCCACGAGATTCGCACCCCGATGAACGGCATCATCGGCATGACGGACCTGGTCCTCGAAACGAGTCTCGATCGCACCCAGCGGGAGTATCTCAACATGGCGAAATCCTCCGCTCATTCGCTCCTTGGGTTGATCAACGATATCCTGGATTTTTCCAAGATCGAAGCCGGCAAGATGGAGTTGGAAGATATCGGTTTCAGTCTCCGAAATTGCATCGGGAACCTGCTCAAACCGCTCGCGCTCCGGGCCGACCAGAAAGGTCTTGAGCTCACGGCCGATATTCCCGCTGGGGTGCCCGATCACGTGGTTGGCGATGCGATGCGCTTGCGTCAGATCCTTACGAACCTGATCGACAACGCGATCAAGTTCACCGACCGCGGGGATGTGACGCTGGCCATCGCGGTCGAACCGGGCGGCGACAAAGAGTGCCTGCGGTTTCACGGTGAGCGACACGGGCATCGGCATCCCGGCGGACAAGCAGGCGTTGATTTTCGAGGCCTTCGCCCAGGCGGACGGCACGACGACAAGGACCTATGGCGGAACCGGACTCGGACTCGCCATCGCGGCGCGCCTTGCCCAGCAAATGGGTGGACGCATCTGGATCGAGAGCGCCGTGGGCCGGGGCACGAAGTTTCATTTTACGGCGCATCTGGCCGTGCGCCAGACCCCCGCGCCCGACATCCGTCATCTGGACCCTGCTTCACTCGATGGCATGCGCGTCCTGGTCGTCGACGACAACGCGGTGAATCGCCGCATTCTGCGCGACATGCTGGCAAACTGGCGAATGAAGCCGGCCGTGGTTGCATCGGGCGCCGCGGCGATCGTCGAGATGCTTCGAGCCGCCCATGCGGAGAGACCTTATCCTCTGGTGCTCCTCGACGGGATGATGCCGGAAATGGACGGTTTCATGGTGGCGGAAAAAATTCGCGAACACGCGGAGCTTTCTGGCGCGACGGTGATGATGCTCTCTTCCGCAATGCCGTCGGGCGCAGCCGCGCGTTGCGGAAAATTAGGCGTGGCCAGTTATTTGACCAAACCGGTCTGCCAGTCGGAGCTGCTCGATGCGATCCTCGTCGCGCTCGGACATACCGAGGATATCGAGGCCGGCCCTGACACCGCGACCGACGGAGCAGCAGCTAACGGCGGTCTGCGCATCTTGCTGGCCGAGGATAACGTAATCAACCGCGCGGTCGCCGTTGGGATTCTGGGAAAGCGCGGTCATTCGATCCGGCATGCGGCGAATGGGCGCGAGGCGGTCGAGGCGGCCAGCACCCAGGAGTTCGACTTGGTCTTGATGGACGTGCAAATGCCGGAAATGGATGGCCTGGAAGCGACGCGCCGGATTCGCGCACAGGAGACTGCAACCGGCCTTCACCTAAAGATCGTGGCCATGACCGCGCATGCGATGGCCGGCGACCGCGAGCGCTGTCTTGCCGCCGGAATGGACGACTACATCGCGAAACCGCTGCGCAAAGAGGATCTGTTGGGAGTGTTGAGTCTGGTGGAGAGCGCGCGTCGGAGTTCCGGCAAAACGTCTTCGCTTCACGATCGGCTTCTGCCCCATTGCGACGGGGACGAACAATTGAGAGCTGAATTGATTTCGATATTCCGGGAAAGCACACCGGGAATGATGGCGGCGATTGGGGAGGCGCTCCTGCGGCAGGACGGACCGGCGCTCGCCGCCCAGGCGCACAAGTTACTCAGCTCGCTCCGCTATTTTGGCGCCGGCGCCGCCGAAACTTTGGCCGCGCGCCTGGAGACGCAAGGCCGGAAAAATAATTTCGATCGGGCCAGACAAACATTCAGAAAACTTGAACGAGAAACTAATAAAATTCACGCTGCCCTCGCCTGACCCGGAATCAGTCCCGGTGACTCGACCCACTTGTCGGTTGATGTCCCAACCAAGACGCGGATTCTGGTGGCGGAGGACGATCCCATCTCGCGAGTGCTGGTGGTAAGCTGGCTCCAGAAGTGGGGGTACGATGTCATCGCCACCCACGACGGCGCTGAAGCGATGAAAATTCTCCGCCAGCCTGACGCTCCGGCGATCGCCATTCTGGACTGGTGCATGCCGGAGATGGACGGCCTGGAAGTTTGCCGCCGGCTTCGGGACAGCAAGAAGACTGTTTACCTCATTCTGCTCACCGCTCGCAGCCAGAAGGAGGACATGATCGAAGGGTTACGGGCCGGCGCGGACGATTACGTGGTGAAACCGTTCCACGCCGAGGAACTGCACGCCCGCCTTCTCGCGGGGCTACGCGTGATGACGGTGCAGGAGAATCTGGCCGCCCGAATAGCAAAGCTGGAGGCGACCTCGGGAAATCTCCAGGCGCTGAGGCTTCAGATTCCGCTCTAATGGTCGTGGCCAGTCCCAGCAGGCGCTGACTACGGCTCAATCAACTTGTTGCGGATCGCATAACGAACGAGATCGGCGACCGAGGCGAGATTGAGTTTGCGCAGGAGATTGGCGCGGTGGGTTTCGGCGGTGCGGACACTGATGCTGAGCGCGTCGGCGACTTCCTTATTGCTTTTGCCTTCGGCAATGAGCTGCACGACCTCGCGCTCGCGAGCGGTCAGACGCTGGCCGGGCTCATTATCGTCGCGCCTGCCTTCGGCGCGATTGATAATGTTCGAGAACAGGATTTCGGACACTCGCGCGGTGAAATACGGTTTATGCCGCGCCAGCGATTGGACCGCCTCGACGAGGAAATGATGGGCTTCGGTTTTCGCGACGAAACTCTTGATCCCGGCGTCGAATGCCTGCCGGATCAAGTCATCGCTTTCGTGGGCGGTGAACATGACGATTTCAGTTTCAGGAACTTGCCGCTTGATCTGGATCGCCGCATCGAGCCCATTCAGGTGCGGCATGGTCATGTCGAGGATGACGATGTCAGGCTTGAGCTCGATCGCGCGCGCGACCGCTTCCCGGCCGTTCGTGGCCAGCCCGCAGACTTCCCAGCCCGGCTGTCTTTGGATCACGGCTTGAGTGCCTTGTCGCATGACGTCGTGGTCGTCCGCAATCAGGATGCGCAGGGATGATGTCGGAATTGTCATGAGTTGTCAGGTTGGGCGTGAAGCGCCTCGTGAAGCGTCTTCAGCAGTTTGGTTCTGTTGTATGGTTTGGTCAGGCAGGCGTGGACGTTCAACTCCTTCAGTTCCTCTGAGTGCTGCTCCTGGCCACCACGCCCGGTCGAAGCAATCAGCCGCACGTCCGGCTTAATTTTTCGCAGGGTTCGAATAAGCGCGACGCCATCCATCACGGGCATCGACAGATCGGTTAGCACCAGTTTTATCTCGTCCCGGCGGGTAGCGAAAATCGCGAGCGCCTCGGCGGCGTCGCCCGCCGTAAGAACCTGGTAACCATGTCCCTCCAGCAGGGCCTGAGCGATTTGCAGGATCGGTTTTTCATCGTCCACCAGGAGAATCAACTCGCCGGCGGCCAGCGGAAATTCCGCGTCGGGATGTTCCGGCGCGTCCAGTTCGCCTGTCTTTGCCGGCAGAAAAACCTTGAAGGTCGTACCGCGAGCCACCTCGCTGTAAACGCTCATGAATCCGCCGTGGCCTTTCACGATCCCGAGCACGCTCGAAAGCCCCAACCCAGTTCCATGACCAAGTTCTTTCGTGGTAAAGAACGGATCGAAAATCTTGTCGAGGTTCTGCGGCGGAATCCCCATGCCCGTATCCGTTACTTGAAAACAGACATGCGGACCAGGCGTCGCGCCCGGAGTCATGCTCGCGTAATGCTGGTCGACCGGAAAATTTTCCGCGAGCAGTGTGAGCGTGCCGCCTACTGGCATTGCGTCACGCGAGTTCACGGAAAGATTGAGCAGCACCTGATGCAGTTGAGTCGGATCGCCGATCACCGTCCAAAGCGGCTCCGTAATGCGGGTCCGCACCGAAATTTTTTTCGGGAACGTTTCCTCGGCGATTTTCGCCACGTCTTTGATGAGAGGCGCCGCGGCCAGGGGTAACCGGTCGCCCTCGGCGCCGCGCGCGAAGGTGAGGACCTGGCGGACGATATCGGCTCCGCGCTGCGCGCACGTTTCGATAGTGGAAAGGATTGCTTCATCGTCCGGCTCCATCTCGGCGCGACGAAGGACGGCCGAGCCCATCAGGATAGGCGCCAGAATATTATTCAGGTCGTGCGCGACCCCGCTGGCAAGGGTACCAATACTCTCGAGCCGCTGAGCCCGGAGCAGCTGGGTCTCGAGTTTCCTGTGCTCGGTAACATCCGTATTGATGATGAGAACGGAACGCGGCTCACCGGCGGCATTTCGAATCAGAGTTGAACGGCCTTCGACGATCACTTCGTGCTTGTTCTTGGTAACCTGGCGGATTTGGCCGCGAAATTCTCCCGTTGCCAGCAGCGATTTCTTGATCGGCTCGACTTGCATCGGATCGGCGAAAACTAACTGGCTAATCAGCCGCCCAACCGCTTCGTCGGCGGTCCAACCGTAGAGATCTTCTGCCCCCGCATTCCAAAAGGTTATCCGTTCCGTTTCAAAATCGCGCATGATGATGGCGTCGTGAGCGCGGTTGATGATATCGGCCTGCTCGCGAATACGTTCTTCAGCCTGAAGGCGCTCGGTAATATCGATCCCGATCCCGCAGACGAACGCGACTTCGCCTCGCTCATTCAGGATCGGGAACTTGCTGTTGAGCGCGGTCCGCTCTTCCTCACCCACGAGCGTTGGTTCGACGACTTCTTTTGGGGCCTTGGTCTCGAGGACCTGCCGATCATTCGCTTCGTAGGAGGCAGCAAACTCGGCCGGCCACATTTGCGCGGCTGTCTTGCCGAACCAATCCCGCCCGTTCATCACCATCTTCCGCACTGTCTTGTTCGCATAGACGTAGCGGCCGTCCGCGTCCTTGATCCAGGCGAAACCAGGCAAATTATCCATGAACAACGAAAAGCGGTGCTCGCTGGCACGAATCGCTTCTTCGGAACGCCTGCGCTCAGTTACGTCCCGAGCCACGCCGACAACCCGGTAAATCTCGCCCGCCCCATCGCGGACGGGAAAAGCGCGGTCGTGAATGCAGCGAATCGAACCGTCTGGACGCACGATCCGGTATTCCTCATCGTAGGTGCCATCGACCTGCTTGGTTGAAGCGGCCTGCGCAATCCGCTCACGATCTTCTGGATGAATCGCCTCCAGCCAGCTTTCGGGCGCCGCGTAAACATCCTCGCATTTCCGTCCCCAGATCAATTCGCAGCCCGGACTCACGTACAGGATCTGGTTCTTCGCCGGATTCGTAATCCAGAATACTTCCTCGATGTTCTCGGCAATCTGGCGAAAACGCTCCTCGCTTTCGCGCAATGCTTCCTCGGCGCGCGCGCGCTCTTGCCGAAGCCTGCTTTGCTCGAGCGCCAGACCGACCGCCGGCCCAAGTCGGGCCAGCCTGTCTTTCAAAAGATAATCGGTGGCCCCTTCTTTCATCGCCGCCACCGCGGTCTCTTCGCCCATCGTGCCGGAAACGAGAATGAAAGGGACCTGCGAGCCGCGCTCGTTCAACAAGCGGAGCGCGCGGATACCGTCGAACTGCGGCATCGAATAGTCCGAGAGAATGATGTGGTAATCCGCTTCGAGTTCTTCGAGGAAATCCTTCTCCGCAAAAACGCGCTTCCACTGCGGCTCGTAACCGGCGCGGCGCAATTCGCGGAGGAGCAGCTCCGCGTCACTCGGTTGATCTTCGAGAATGAGAATCCGCAATGGATTCGCCATCTATCCCTCCATCTTCGGCGGCTGGTTCAGGAGCAGCCAATACATCCCGATCTCCTGCACGGCGGTGGCAAATCCTTCGAAGTTTACCGGCTTAACGATGTAGCTGTTAACGCCAAGCTGGTAACTTTCGACGACGTCGCGCTGTTCTTTCGACGAAGTGAGAACCACCACCGGAATCGACTTCGTCCGGGGATCGGTCTTGACCTGCTTCAGCACTTCGAGCCCGTCCACTTTCGGCAGCTTCAGATCGAGCAGGATGACCTTCGGGCCATCCTCGAGCTTCCGGTTCGCATAGGACCCTTCGCAAAAGAGGAACTCGAGCGCCTCAGCTCCGTCGCGCGTGATTTGGATATTGTTGCTTAGATTCGCCTTGCGCAAGGCCCGCCGGGTCAGCTCCAGGTCGTTCGGGTTATCTTCGACGAGTAAAATTTCTACCGGTTTTTCATTCATGGTGTGGCTCTCCTTCGAGGGTGAAATAAAAAGTCGCGCCCTGGTCGAGAGCGGCTTCGGCCCAGATGCGTCCGCCATGGCGGTGGACGATTCGCTGCACGATAGCCAGGCCGACGCCCGTGCCTTCAAATTCCTCGACGCGATGCAAGCGCTGGAAGACGCCGAACAGTTTGCCGGCATAGCGCATGTCGAAGCCGGTCCCGTTATCGCGAACGAAAAAGACGTTCTCGCCCTTTCCATCTTCGCGCCGGCAACCGACCTCGATGACAGTGGACTCGCGCCGCCGCGTGTATTTCAAGGCGTTCGAAAGAAGATTGAGCCAAAGCTGTTTGAGCAACGCCGAATCGCCGAGCGACGCCGGCAGCTCCGCGATGCGCATCTCGATTTGCCGGCCTTCTTCCGGGAACCCCAATTCTTCAAGCGTTTCGCGCACGATCCGGTTGGTGTTCACGCTCCGCTTGTTGAGCGGCAATCGACTCAGCCGTGAAAACGTCAGGAGATCATCGATGAGCGCGCCCATTTTTTGCGCGCCTTCCCTGATCGTCTTCAGATAATGCCGGCCTTCCTCGGGCAACTGCGTCCCGAAATCTTCGAGCACCGCCTGGGAAAAACCATCGACTGCTCGCAGCGGCGCGCGCAGATCGTGCGAAACCGAATAAGAGAACGCTTCCAGCTCCTTGTTCGCGTTCTCCAATTCCGCCGTGCGTTGGATCACCCGCTGTTCCAGTTCGGTATTGAGTTCGCGCACCGCTGCCTCGGCCCGCTTCCGCTCCGTGATGTCGCGATTGGCTTCGAGAACGAGCTGCTGATCGTTCTCCAGCACCACCACCATCCGCGATTCGATCGTCAACTGCCGGCCGTCCCTCGCAGTATGGTTCAGTTCGCCTTCCCACTTTCCCTCGCGCGCCAGAGCGGCCCGGGCTTGCTGAAGCAGCGCTGGACTCGTCCCGAGCAACTCGTGACTCAAGCGGCCGACCGCCTCTTCCTTCGTGTAACTGTAGAGCACCGCCGCACCGCGGTTCCAAAAGCGGATCGGGCCGTTTAGCTCCCACAAAAGAATCGCGTCATAGCTTTGGTCGAGCAGGCTCGCCTGGAGCCGGAGCGATTCCTCATCCCGCTTCCGCGCGGTAATATCAGCGCGGATCGCGACGTACTGCCGCGGCTTTCCCTTTTCGTTGAGGAACGGCACGATCGTCGTATCCACCCAGTAAAAGGAGCCATCCTTCGCCCGGTTCTTGATTTCGCCATGCCAGACCTTGCCATGCGTGATCGTAGTCCAAAGGTCGCGAATGAACTCCGTAGGATGATAACCGGAATTGATGATACGATGATCTTGTCCCAGCAACTCTTGGCGGGAATACTTCGAGATTTGGCAGAACTTATCGTTCACGTAGGTGATCCGGCCCTGCGGGTCGGTCATGGCCACGATGGCGTGCTCGTCGAGGGCGGTCTTTAAGTCCCCTACTTCGCGCAACGACGCTCGGAGCTGCTCCTCAATTTGTTTGCGCTCGGTGATGTCGGCCCGAATCGCGACGTACTGCCGCGGTTTCCCCTTGTCGTTGAGGAACGGGACAATCGTCGTGTCGACCCAGTAATAGGAACCGTCCTTCGCCCGGTTCTTGATCTCGCCGTGCCAGACCTTGCCGTGCGTTATCGTGGTCCAGAGATCGCGAATGAATTCCGTCGGATGATAACCGGAATTAATAATGCGGTGATCCTGGCCGAGCAATTCTTCGCGCGAATACTTCGAGATCGCGCAAAACTTGTCGTTTACGTAGGTGATCCGGCCCTGCGGATCGGTCATCGCCACGATGGCGTGCTCGTCCAGCGCGGCTTTGAAATCATTCAGCTCGCGGAGCGAGGCGCGCAGTTGTTCTTCGATCTCCTTGCGCTGGGTGATATCGGCCCGAATCGCTACATACTGGCGCGGCTTCCCGTTCTCGTTCAGGAACGGCACAATCGTCGTGTCGACCCAGTAGAAGGAACTGTCTTTCGCCCGGTTTTTGATTTCGCCGTGCCAGACCTTGCCGTGCGCAATCGTCGTCCAAAGGTCGCGAATGAATTCGGTTGGATGATAGCCCGAGTTGATGATGCGATGGTCCTGCCCGAGCAGCTCTTCGCGGGAATACTTCGAGATCTCGCAAAACTTGTCGTTTACGGAAGTGATCCGTCCCTGCGCGTCGGTGATCGCCACGATGGCGTGCTCGTCGAGCGCGGCCTTCAAATCGCCGATTTCCCGGAGGGAGGCGCGAAGCTGTTGCTCGATTCGTTTTTGTTCGGTGATATCCCGCGCGATTTTTGAGGCGCCGATAACGCGCCCGGTAGCGTCCTTGATGGGTGAGACCACGATGGAGACATTCAGATGGGTCCCGTCCTTGCGGATGCGGATGGTCTCAAAATGCTCCGCCGTTTCACCCTTCGCGATTTTCGACAGGATCCGCTCTTCCTCCTCGAGACGATCGGCGGGAATGAGTTGCCTGGCCGGCTGGCCAACCATTTCCGCGGCGCTATAACCAAAAATCTTTTCCGCGCCTGCGTTCCAGCTTTGGACGGTCCCATCCAGGTCTTTGCGAATGATGGCGTCCTCGGAGCATTCCACGATCGCTGCCAGGCGCGCGGTCGCTTCTCCCGCATGGATGCGCTCCTTGACGGCAAAAATTTGCGAGGGCGGCGGACGGTCTGCTGCCGTTCTCGTCGCGACCGCGCTGGCGGGGGTTTTGATCGGGGATTTTTTCGTTTGAGTTACGCCGCCCTTTGCTCCCTCGGCTTGATCAATGACCACCCCAGGTTTAACCGGGGCGTGATTTCGCTGAAATTTTGAAACTCGACCGGCTTCACAATGTAGTGGGTCGCGCCCAGACGGCGGCACTCACTGACGTCGCGGGACTGGTTCGAAACCGTCAGAACAACGACCGAAATATTTTGCGTCCAAGGATCGGCCTTGATCTGGCGCAACACTTCGAGCCCGCTTTTTTTCGGAAGATTCAAATCAAGCAACATCACTTCAGGAAGCGGAACGTCCTTGCGGCTTGCGTAACGGCCGGTGGCGAAAAGAAACTCCAGCGCTTCTTCCCCGTCCGCTACCACGTGGATCGGATTGGTCAGCCGCGCTTTTTTGAAGGCGTGCATCGTGAGCCGCACGTCATGAGGGTTGTCTTCCACCAGCAGGATCTCGACGCTTGAGTCTCGCCGGCCGGCGCTCCGCTCGAACAAGACCGGCAACGAAACCTCGAGGGCCTCTGCCAGCTTTTGCACGCTCTCGAGGGACGGATTGCGCGCCCCGCGCTCCACGTCCGAGACATAGGTACGATGCAACCCCGCGCGCGCGGCGAGCTCTTCCTGGGAAATTCCCAGGGTCGCTCTTTCTCTCTTAATTGCGTTACCGAGACGGGTTTTCAATTCGGCTACCACGACAATCCTATTCCACTTTGCTTACGGACCTCTACAGACGATGAGTGACGCAGCCTCGCGTCGACATGTCGCCATTTTGAAAAAGGCCGCAGCGTTTTCATTCTGGGTCAACCTCCGCGCCTTCCCTCGCCCTGCCATTGGGGATTTCCTTAGAGGCGGGGACAAAACTGCCGGCGCTCGTGTCGGTCGTAGACCGAGCCTGTCTACGTCTCTGCCGAAACCAATCCGGTGCGAATTGCGAGCCGGACCAGTCCAGGAACATCGTGGATCTTCAGCCGGCGCATCAATTGCAAGCGATGCGCTTCCACCGTTTTCGCACTAATCCCCAGCAGCCCGGCGATCTCTTTTGTGTTCTGACCTTCGGCAATGCGTTGCAGGGTTTCGCGCTGGCGCGGACTCAACTTGTGCAGGGAACGACTGGCATTTCGTTTCGCGGCCCGCGCGTCTTTGACGTCTGCGATCTCAACCCGCTTCCATACGCCATTGCGAACCGTTACGGCAAACTGGTGGGTTCGCGCCGCGTCGAGGATTTCTCCCGCTCCGATCAAATGCAGAGGGAACGTGCAGGCGACGATTATCCGCCCGTTAGCCAACCACGCATCTAGGTCGCGTTCGAACTTGCAAAACTTAGCCGGACCAAGCTGAAAACTTATCCAGGCCGAGCTGCCGTTCACCCGCAACCCACTCAGGCCGCGCCTTTCCGCCTCAGCCGACTTTCTCCGGAAACGCGCGACCGCTTTCGAAGTATCGAAGATCCCGTTTCCGGCAAACCAGTCCGAATGCCGCCGCACGGTGAGCTGTCTGCCTCGCAGATAATCGTCAATGTTGGGCAACTTCTGCCGCAGAGCCGCTATTGCGTCCGCCTCCGAGAGGAATTCGTACGGTGTGACAATCCAAAGGCAGCACTCGTTCGCCTCCAGTCCGGTCTTGAAATACGGCACCAGAATATCGAGGAGGTCCTGCTTCGTTTCGTAAAAGATACAGAAGTGTGATCCCCACGGCACCCGGCCTACCGCTGGCAG
Source organism: Chthoniobacterales bacterium (assembly GCA_035274845.1). Lineage (NCBI taxonomy): Bacteria > Pseudomonadati > Verrucomicrobiota > Spartobacteria > Chthoniobacterales > Chthoniobacterales bacterium. The sequence goes on along the minus strand of DATENU010000021.1, from coordinate 70,680 downwards.
CCCGGTCTCGCGTTCCGCGCCATTGGGGGTTTGCATGGTGCTGCAATATCTGCCCTTCGCGCCGGTTTGCCATCAAATCGTTAGGCCTGCGTTCCGCGCAGTTCCCGCAATCCGCGACCACCAGCGCGCAGGTGACGTGGAAAGGTCGCCGAATTTTAGGGGCTACGCAGCCGCGGCACGGTTCGTTTTGTGAAGCGCGCCGTCAGCAGTCGCGCCCAGCCACACCTCATGGAGACCGTCAGCCCGGGCCAGCGCGGATTCTTTGAGCTTATCGTAACCGGCGAGCAACTGATCCGCGGATCGTTCCCTGGCCCGCTCCGCTTCGCTGACGAAAGCCAGCGGATCGTTGGCGAGTTCTTCGACGTAACAATGGAGCGTGCCGATGGAACTGTATCGGCGATCGTTGAGGACAAAGCCTGCTTTCGTGATCGCGGCCGAAACCGAAGCGGCCCGCACCCAGATAGTGACGATTCCAAAGTCGCCGCCGGAAACGGATCGCTGGCCGGTCCCCGCGCGGACATCCGTCATGATCCGATAAAGATTCTCCCTGGCTCCTTTTTCAAGCATGACAATTTCAGGAATAGCGTAAGACGTGCCCGGAAGGCGCGCGGAGATGGCGGGTTCTACCTAGTCGGGCGTAAATTGCCCAGTCACGCCCTTAATCGGAGTCGCGAAACGGGGCGTTTGCGCCCTTTACGGTTCGATCATTTTGTTGCGAATCGCGTAACGAACCAAGCCCGCCACCGAGTCGAGTTTCAGCTTGCGACGGATGTTGGCACGGTGGTTTTCCACTGTGCGAAGACTGATACCGAGCGCGTTACCGATTTCCTTGTTGCTTTTGCCTTCGGCAATTAGCTGCACGACCTGCCGCTCACGAGCGGTCAGGCGGCGCTGGCCCGGCTCGGCATCGCCGCGCCTGCTTTCGGCCCGGTTGATAACGTTCGAAGACAAGATTTCGGACACCTTCGCGGTGAGGTACGGCTTGTGGCGGGAAAGCGATTCTATCGCCTCAACGAGGAAATGATGGCCATCGCTTTTCAGAACGTAACTCTTAATCCCGGCGTCGAACGCCTGCCGGATCAGGTTATCGCTTTCGTGGGCGGTGAACATGAGGATCTCCGTGTTCGGAAGGCGACGCTTGATCCGGACGGCGGCATCGAGCCCGTTCAGCTCCGGCATTGTCATATCGAGAATAACGATGTCGGGCTTGAGTTCGCTGGCCTTCTCCACAGCTTCGAACCCATTCCCAACCGAACCGCAGACTTCCCAGCGGGCTTGCCTTTCGATCAAGGCCCGGATGCCCTCGCGGGCAATCTGATAATCGTCAGCAATGAGGATGCGCAATTTCTTTTGAGCCATAACGCATTAACAACCCGGGGGGATTGTTTACTTCAACGGGGACAATGAATTATCGCGCCGGAATTCGCTCCCGTCCTCCCTATTTCGGAGACCAATTTACCCTAGGGAACCCACCCTAGATCGCAGCCCTGCTATGGCTCGATGATGCGTTCGCGAATCGCGTAACGGACCAGTTCCGCAACTGAATGCATGTTCAGGCGCTTCATGATGTTGGTCCGGTGGGCGTCCACGGTTTTGTAGGCGATGCCGAGGAGCGTGGCGATTTCCTTGTTCGTCCGCCCTTCTGCCAGGAGCTGGACAATCTCGCGCTCGCGCCCGCTCAACCGCGCCGGCAGCCTTCCGGCGCCCGCGTTGTTTGTGCGGTCGGAAGGACGGGCCCCGCCCGTGACATTGGGGATGAAGTATTGCTTGCCGCTCGCCACCGCTTCCACCGCGGCGAGTAATTGCCGCGGACTGTCACTCTTGAGCAGGCACCCCCTTGCCCCCGCCCGCAGCAGATCGGCGCGAAGTTGGTCGGATTCGTGCATGGTAAGGATCAAGATCGCAGCGTCAGGGCGTTCGCGGCAAAGTTGCCGCGTCGCGTCCAGGCCGTTCAATTCCGGCATGGTGACGTCCATCAAGAAAACGTCCGGTTTCAATTCGAGACCGAGCTTCACCGCGCTCCGGCCTTCTTCGGCTTCGCCGCAAACCGTCCAACCCGGCTGCGATTCGAGCACCGAACGCAGGCCGTGGCGCACCAGCGGGTGATCGTCGGCGATCAGGATTCGAAGCTTTTTCATTCTCAAAAGAAACTGCCGGTCCGCGAACGTTTCGGGCAAAACGGAAGAACGGCCACGACAGTAGTGCCGCTTTGGTGGGAAGTGATTTCGAGACGGCCCGCCAGTTGCACGATTCGTTGGCGCATTCCGGAAATACCAACGCCGACGCGCGCTGCGTCGGCCGTGCCGGTGAACAGGCCATCCGGTAAACCTTGACCGCGATCAGCAATAGTCAGCTCAATGATTTCATCATCGCGCTTCAATTTTACAAAGGCAACGTCGCTGCCGGAATGACGATGCACGTTCGCGAGGCTCTCCTGGACGACGCGAAACAGCGCCGTCTCAATTTCGTCTGAGCAACGATCGAAGTCTTCGGGCGCATCCAATTCCACCTGGATGTCGCTGCGCGCTGAAAAACCTTCGACATAATCTCGGAGCGCCCCGATCAAACCCAGCTCCTCGAGCATCGGTGGATGCAAAAGATGAGCCAGGGTGCGCAAATCTCGATTTCCCTGGGTCAGGACGGCGAGACTGTCGGCGAGAAGATTCTCCGCCCACGGATCATGGCCCTCCATCCATTCTTCGAGGCGACCGAGATTCAGGGCGACAACGGCCAGTTCCTGCGCGGTCGAATCGTGTAATTCACGGGCGATTCGCCGGCGCTCTTCATCCTGGGCTCTCAATAGTTCGGCCGGGAAAACCTTCGCCGCTTCTTCGGCGCGCTTGCGCTCGGTCAAATCGCGCATGCCGCCGACCATTCGCACGGCTTTGCCGGCACCGTTACGAATCACCTGTCCGCGATCCAGGACATAGGCGTAGTTTCCATTCTTGCAAAGGAACCGGTATTCGTCCGACCAGGTTGTTCCGCCTTCATCGATGACCCGCCGAATTCCCGTAAACACGCGGCCACGTTCGGCAGGGTGAATCCGGTCGGACCAATCAGCGATGGAGTTCTCGATTTCGTCGCGGCTATAGCCAAAGAGGGTTTCGAAACCGTCGTTCCGCCAAACCTCGTTCTTGACCAGATCCCAGTCCCAGATGGCATCGTTCGTGACTTCGGCGAGCAAACGAAAGCGCGCTTCGCTCTCATGTAAGGCAGCCCGCGTCTGTTCCTGTTCGGTGATGTTCGCCGCCACCACCAGCACTTCACTGACGTCCCCGTCATTCGAAAAGATCGGCGTAGCGGTGGCGCGGTATCTCGTTCCTCCTTTGTAGGGTGTTTCGTAGGTTACTTTCCGTCCCTGGAACGCGAGGCCGAGGTTCGGTTCGACGATCGCGCACGTCTCAACCGGCGCCACTTCTCGCAAGAACTTGCCTACGAACATGTCTGGCGGGCCGGCGTTCTTCATGTCGTCTCCCCCGACAAAGAGGATACGGAGTTCTCTGTCGAACAGGGTAATGTTGCCCCCTGGAAAGTTCTCCACCAACGCGCGGTAGCGCTCTTCGGCCTTCCAAATCGCCTGTTCGATCTGGCTCGAGAGTGGTCGAAAGTCTTCTTCGCGCGGTGGTAACATGGAATTCTCAGGCAGTCAGCTGGTCTTTCGATTAACCCATCAACTGCAATTCGGAAAGGGGGGAACATCGGCTAGGGTGTTCTCCCTAAGGCAAATAACGTCTGAGATTAGGGAAGCGCGGCCCGGCCTTGAAGACTTCACCCTTCAAATTGCCGATCAGGTCGCTGCTTGGACGGCAAAGATCTCCGACCCCGGGGTTGGCGGCTCCGGGCTTTATTCCGACGCCCCTTCGGACTCGGAGAGAGAACCGGCCTGACGCCGGAAAGACCGGAAATGGGAAGCACTAGCGCCGGAAGGCGCGCCGGATTGGAGCCCGGAGTGAAGCGAAGCGGAACTCCGGGGTTAGGGATAATCGGAACGAGCCCCGTTTAGGGGCGACGGAAGCGACTGTGACAAGGGTTCAAGCTGCGGCTACAATTGATTTGTGTTGGTCAGCTCCGCGCCCAAGCGCCCAAGATGAACCTCACGGTGCTCTGCCGCTCTCGTAAACTTCCACAACTCCAACTCCGGCAGCGTTGTTCGTCCCCGAGAGGAGCGCGGTATAGCTCCCCGGCGGCAAGGTCGCGACGATGGCGGATTCGAGATGATTTGTTGGGGCGAGGCCCATGGCCGTCAGTTCGGCGGCTGCCGCGGGGGTATCGGCCCAGTCATTGTTGGCGGTGAGAAGCAAGCCGTTGCCATCGCGCAGTTCGAGAACCGGATCCGGCAGGGCATTGGTCACTCCCGTCGCGGCCAGGCTTGGACCAATGCCGCGGATCACGATCCTGCTATTGGCGCTATTACTGCCGAGCATGAACCCGGCGATAACGATGTCGTCACCTGTGCCCACGGCGGCCCGGGTGCTTAGGTTCGCAAGCTTGGAATCAACGCCGTGATTGAGATCGTAAACTTCAATCAAGCCGACGCCCGCGGTGTTAGCAGCGCCTCTGACAACGGCGGTGTAGGCGCCGGGCGCCAGGGTCGCGACAATCGCGGCCTCCCGCTCATCAGCCGGTAAAAGCCCGGTGGCCTGAATCTCGGACGCCTGCGTTTCTCGCCAATTGTTGTTCGTGATCGTAGTGAAGCCGCCGGGCCCATGCAGTTCGAGGATCGGATCGGCCAGGACGTTCTGAACGCCGAAACTGGCCAGCGACGGGCCAACCGCGCGAATAAGCACGTGTTTTGGAGCGCTTCCCGTGATGATAATGCCGCCGATGCCTACATTGTCACCGGTCTGGACCCGGGTGCGGGTGGAAAGGTTCATGGCTTGAGCCGGCGGATTTACTGAGGGCGTCGGGGTTGCACCTGGGCTGGGTGAAATACTCGGGCTCGGACTCGCGCTTGGGCTGGGACTCACGCTCGGGCTGGGACTCACGCTCGGGCTGGGACTCGCGCTTGGGCTGGGACTCGCGCTCGGGCTCGGACTTGCGCTCGGGCTGGGACTTACGCTCGGGCTGGGACTTGCGCTTGGGCTCGGACTTGCACTCGGAGTCGGACTTGCACTCGGAGTCGGGGACGGCGGCGGAGCGCCGGTTCCCACGGCCAGAGAGTAGAGGAAGGACTTGCTTGTGTTGTTGTCGCCCGTCGCTGTCGCGGTATGGACGTAGGCCGTCTGGCCATCCTGAGTAAATCGTGCTCGCGTGCTGGGGAATTGATTAAAGCCAAACATTCCGACGCCAGGGTTCCAAACGGCCGGATCTTCCAAAGGCAAAATTACGCGCCAATTCTCCTGCCCGTCCTGAGTGTTGGCGGAAATAACAAAGCCGGCATGATCGAGGGTATCGGCGCTGCCCATCACCAACTGCAGATTGAACGGATCGACAATTGGCCCGTTCACATAGCCGTTCACCTCCGCGAGCCAGTGCTGCGAGCCATCAGGATTGAGCGCAAACAGCTTGCTCAAATTTTGCACGAAGTAATGGATTCCGTTGCTCCCAATGTCGGCCGGCGTAAAGACATTATAGGGAAACGGAGTCGGGAAGATCCAAAGCAGGTTGCCATTGGGCGAATAGGCTCCGAGTGGCAAATGGACACTGCCATCGGGAGCAATCGCCGGCTGACCGGACACGGGAAGCTCGAAGACTGGAGTGCCATCGAGGCGCAGACCGCGAACATGAGTGTTCGCATAGAAGTAGAGCTGTTGATTGGCGCCATTCGGGCCGAAGACGATTTCGCCGTAATCAACGATTGGCCGCCGGTAAACTTCAGGTTGTTGCCAGCGCAGCGTGCCCGCGGGGGTGAGGGAGAACACTCCCGGACCTTCCGTCCCAACCGAGTAGATATTGCCATCGGGCCCCACTGAGACGCCCAGACAGGTAAGCGACCGGGGATTTTGCACGTAGGTCCACTTTGAAGAGCCGTCGGGATTGAACGCCTTGATGTAGCTCTCGGAGGCCACGTAAATGCTGCCATCCGCGCCGACGGCGACACCTTTGTCTCCCGCGCCTCGCACGAGCCATTTCAGTCCGCCATCCGGCGTGAGGGCATAAAGGTGGTCGAACACGTCAATCGCGTAGATGGTGCGATCCGCGGCAATGGCGGGCCTCACCATCGAATAAGGGCCGTTCATCCGGAAGCGCCAGTTCACGTGGTCCGCGGGGGCTGGACGCGCCGTTACCGTAAGCGGAGTGGTATTACTGCCGCCCGAGTTGTTGACCACTTGCAAGGGCAGCGTGGCCAGAGGCGCATTCTCGGGCACATAGGCCACAATGCGAGTGCTGCTCCAATCCGCCACGGGTGCGGCGATTCCTCCCACTAAGACAGTCCCGTCACCGCCGAAGTTGTTCCCGAAAATCTCCAGAAAACCACTGCGAGGCAGAGTGGTGTCGGACAAACTGGTGATGACGCCAGCGCTGGTGACCGATCCGTAGAGATTGAAAACGAGGTCCGCATTAACGTTGGTGTTCAGGTTGTCGCCGTGATGCCACCCTTCCCCGGTGGTGTTGTCCCGAAAATAGAAGGCCTGGCCGCGTGGGGCGCCGCTGCTCGAGCTCCACCAATACCAATAGTTGATGATGGGCTGGACGGAGAGGAAATGGCGGCCGGTGGCAGCGAAGGCGGGCGACAAAGTTGCGTCGATTCCGCCCGTGAGAGAATTGAACGTTACCTTGGGATCCCCTGCCGGGAGGAAATATTCGCCCTGAAGCACACCCGGCTTGCCGTCCGCGCCAAATTCATAGAAGCGAACGTAAACGCCTTGAAAATTTACCGAACCCCAGACAAATCCTCCGGCGGAAACACGGTCGATGTTGGCGACGACGTTAAACTCGTCAGCAACTTCGCTGTTCACACTAGTCGCCGTCCATAATTGGCTCGGACCAAAGGTGGATTGGTTATCCGAGGCTTGGGAATAAATCAGTTCGCCTGCTCTTGCGGTAAAAGCGCAGAGGGCTGCTGCCAGGATTGTCAGCTGGAGAAAAATTCGGGTGGTCGTTTTCATGCGAGAAATTCGGTCTGCGGCGGTAACCGGACTTGTCATCAATTGGCTTTTGCCAGGCGGCATTTGCGGTGCGTTCCGGGACGATCGATCGAAATGAGAAGAAAATTTTTTCATCGGCGTGACGGACTTTGCCGCGCCGCTCCGCGAGAGCCAGCCGCGAAAAGTAACGCGGTTGTGACTTTCGAACGCCCCGGGAATGGAAGGGGCTTATGCTTGGATTCGCCGCCTGAACTACGGTTTGGAGCGGCGATCGCAAACTTTAACCAGGCCAATACGGTTGATTTGTCGTTCCGGAGAGCGGGGCCGATCCGTTGCTTGATGCCACTCGCCTTTCTTCGTCGGATTTTGTGCTTGTCTGGTGCGGGCGAGGACATGCGGCGCGGCGATGGATTCAACTGGACTGACTGCGCGCCGGTTGATTCGGGAAGAATCTGCGGCAAAATAGCGGTCTCCCGAGGACGCCAAAACGCACCGTTAGCTCAATTGGCAGAGCAAGTGACTCTTAATCACTGGCTTGTTGGTTCGAGTCCAGGGAAGCGATGCGCGGTCTGGCGGAACCCGCGAACGATATGCCAACCACGCTCTGGTTCAGTTAAAAGGGAAGATGCCAGCTCTCATCGGTTGGGGACAGGCCACTCCCCGTCATCAACTGCTCGGCCATCCTGAAACTGAGTGGCAAGAATCCCCACGCGATCCCGCCACGCCTCCGACCGTTATTCGATCGGGCGCAGACGCTCTTCCTCCCACTTGAAGTCGATTCCTAGTGCTTTTCGTCTCCGCGTCTTAGGAGCGGGGATCAGACTATTTCCCTTCGAACTGGGCAATCAGTCCCAGTTTCTCCGCTGGATCGTGAAGAGCAAACTCCTGATAACTGCGTTTGAGCAGGAAAAATGGTGACCTGCCAGTATATCGCTCCGCCTCTCTGGGACTCGTCGTTAGCAGGCTCTCGAGTACTTGCTCGCTCACCTCCTCACCAGCATCTCTACGCCTTTCGCCCGCTGCCATAAGCGCATCGACTACACTGTCTTTCTGGCCGTCCAGCCGGCCGGGCCAGCGCTTGTCGAGCGCGAAGATTGCCTGCAAGCTTTCCACGCGTCTCGATCCGGGTGCACTCCTATCGTGAAACTCAATCGCGAGCCCTTTGCCGCCATCGCGACGGATGCACAGCTCCAGATGCTCCGAGGCCGGAACGACGTAGGGGAGGAAGATATTCGCAAGAGGCGTGGTAGCGTGATCAAGCACTGGATCGGTGTCGCCTTTGATTCGCTGATTACATTCGAGGCAGACCGGGACGAGATTTCCCGGATGCACGGCGAGAAATGGATAAAGCGATTTCGGCAAGTAATGATCGGCATCCGCGAGTAGTTTTGCCTCGATTTTGCTCGGCTTCTGGCCGTCGCACGCTGGGCAGACTTGCAGCTTGGGGTTGGCGCGCTCGAAACCTTCGAGCAGCAGATCACGCGTGAAATCCTCCGGCTCGCCGTGCACTGCGCTAGGAAAGTTCGCACCGGCAAGTGTTTCGTAAAAGAGCACCATCAACTCTTTCACGACCTTTTGAGTGGCGGCATCAAGACGCAGCGCGAACTGAAACTCAAAAACCGGATCATCTACGGAGCTCGGAAATTTCACATCGTTCTGGAACGCCTCAACGATCTCCTGCCCGCCAAGCGGATCGTCGCGGACGTGATCGAAGAGAGCCTTCAGCGCCGTGCCGAATTTCGTTAGTTTCGCGCCGCGTTGGAGCTTCCCAATGAACCATTGAGCCGCGGACGGAGCCATAGTTGGGAAATCTGCCACCGAGGGAAGCCATACGCTTGCTGAAGCGCAGGCATAGACGAGAATCGCTTCCTGTAAGCGGAGCACCGCCATCAGAATTTTCTCGCAGTGTGGGCAAAGCTGGATGCGATGCAGCATGCTACGCTCCCATAGCCTGCGCGGCCGGCGGTTCTTCGTCGTGCTTGTCCCAGCCTCTCGTGAAATGCGTCGGCTCCGGCGTGTATCCTAGCAGATCGCGAAGGCGGCTGCGCACTTCAAATTGATAATGACCCGCGCCTAATTTGTCCTCCAGCGCCAAAAGAGCGTCCGTGAACTTTGGTTGACCGTCCGCGGTCTCCGTTTGGCCAGCAAGTTGTTCCAACCAAAGGATGGTCCCAGACAAACGCCGCTTCAGCCTTTCATCCGGAATTCGCTGGAAGACGCGGTGTTCCCGGACCTCGGCGAGGAGAGCTTGATATTCCGAATCATCATCCATGCTGTGGAAGGGAGCGAATAAGCGCTTCGTTTGCCATATGCTCTCGACAAGCTCCGCTTTCCCGGCGAGAAAGAGCACCATTTCAAGCAACTCGCCCGCTCGTTTTCCCACCGTTCCGCCCGAGCCAAAAACTTCCCGTAAAATTTCCCCTGGAAGCGCCGCGAAACTATTGACTGGCACCGGCCGCACTGAAACCTCGCCCGTGCTCCGCTGCTTCTCGAAAAGTGAAGTTTCGAAGCTGAACGCGTCCGTGATCGCGATACTTGAATGCGTGGTGATCAGGACCTCTGCAGGCTGATCGCCTAACGCTTCGTCAATGATGTCTACGATCTCGCGCTTCCAGACATCGTTGAAATGCGTCTCTGGCTCGTCGAGGATCAAGAGAGCGTCGGATGTGCCTACGAGCAGATGGAAAAGCGCCATCCGTCCCAGGAACATTCGCTCGCCGTCGCTCAACCAATCGTAGAGCAGCAGGTCAGGCACGTTGCGTTTACGCAGCACGATTTCAAGGTCGCTCAGCAGCCCTTCTTTTTTCCACGCCATCAGTTCTCGGAAAAAACTCAGCGGTGTGGGCTCGGCTCCGCCTAGCGCTTTATAGAGTGCTTCGGCGGTCGACAGTTTCAGGTCTTGCGTGTCGGTGACTTCTCGGCGCAGGTCAAAATGAAACGCCCTGCCGACAAGCGATTCATGCTGGCCCGGCTCGCGTAACACGCGCGTTGCGACCTTCGCCAGCTGCGCGATTTGCGTCTGGCGCTGTCTGACCAGGCGATCGGGTCGCCAAACGATCCGCATCGTGATCGTCTCGGGCCAAAGCCAGTCCACCTCGTTCAAAATCCCTCGCTGCCCGGGCATTCGCTGTCGCGTCTCGATTGAGTCCGCGATGTCGGCGACGAATTGCTTTTCCTCCGCCTCGCCCGACATCCGCTGTTTGTGTTCCTCAATGAAACTCGCCAGAGCTGTCGCGCAGAGCGCCCCTCGCAGCGCCTCGGGCGAGACGAAAAGCCCGATCGTCCGACCTTGCGACCCCTCGCCACTTTGCCTTTGCGAAACCATCGCAAAGAGTTGCGCCCGCGTCTCCTTATCGACCGGGTTTAGTTCTGCCTCGCGGTCGATGCTCCAACCAGCAGGCCGTTCGGATTCCAGCTCCACCGTCCTCGGCGCGTCGGTAAGCGCTTCTTCAAGCGCGGGCGGCGGCGGCGCAAAAATCCGCTCCCACGGGTCAGTCACGCCGGAGGTGTAGCCCACGAGCACGCTCGGCAGATAGATTCCGATCGTGCCTGACCCTGGCAGGTCGTCGCCAGTGAAATGAAGCAGCGAATCCGTTTGTTCGTGCAGCCTCGCGCAGTTCACATCGGGCGGCAGCGCGCTCGTTTTGAAAACTTTGAAGCCCGCGCTTGAGGTCGCGCCACCCGGATGATGGAAAGAAATCGTGTGGCTCTCCGCGTTCACCTCGCGGTCATAGACGATAGTCGTGGGAAATGGCGGGACGCGCTGTTGTTCGAGCTGGAGAAAAACTTCCGCGAGCGCCTGGAGCAGCCGGCTTTTTCCGCTGCCATTCACTCCCACGATAAAATGGATCGCGCAGGCGCGTCCCAGCGCCTGCTCGTGGCCGAAATTGATCTCCACATCGTCGAGCGGGGGCAACTTTGAGATGCGGGCGTAGCGCAGCCTCATGCAGATACGAGATCCATTCGCACGTCATCTTCCTCACGCGGCATGCGAAAGGAATCCACATAGAAAATCTCCGATTCCGAAGGATTCACTGCGCGGCTCGCCGCGACGATGAAACCCGCCGCCGCAAGCAATTGCAGCCCGCGCTTCACACCAACCAAATCAAATGCATCCTCTTTGGCGATTTCTTCGGCAGTGAAATAATCCGGCTCCGCCGCCACGCGATCAAAAAGCGCACGCTGGAATGGACCAAGCGAAGTGTATATACGGTCGCGGTCCGCGATAATCTGCGGAACAGAAATCGGCGGCGCTTCCGGTTCGGGTGTCGGCATTTCTTCGGGCGCTTTGGCCGCAATCGCCGCGGGTTCTTGCGGTGCTTGTTGCGCACGCCATCGCGCCGTTAACTCGCCAGAGAAAGCACGCGCGAGGAGCGCTTCTGTCAATTGATAAACAGATTTGGAAGATGCACTTTGATGTCCCTGCATTTCCCGTAAGATCGATGCTCTAGCGACGAATTTGCGCTGCAATTCCAATGGCGGTAGCGGAACTGGAAGCTTACGTAGCTGCTGCATATTGATGCTTGCCAAGTTGGTCGTGCGTTTGGCGCACCTAAGAAAGTACTGTCGGGCGCGAGCGGTCTGTAGGTAATTGGCGAAGAAAACAGCCTCTAATTCTGCGTCCTGTGTTCGAACACGGAAAACATGATTTTGATGAATACATTTGGGAATGTCGTTCTCCCAAATCGCGCCGCGGCCCAGCTTGTCGAAATCACCACCTTCCGTCATCAAGACATCTCCTACTCTTAACGAGAGCTGCTCAACCTCTTCGGGAAGGGCTTCGATTTCTTTAATCTCAGCGAGGTCTAAATATCCGTCTTGAACGTTAGCAACACGAATGTAGGGCACTAGCATTGCCCGTGACTGATCCAGTTTTCTGCCTTTCGCAACTCCAGAAACAACCTCTGCTATTTCATTCAGCTCACGAATTGGAAATCGTTCGCTATCGGCTCCGGAAAAGACTGTTTCAAAGAGAGCGGCCCTTAACGAGTTGACACTCTCGAGGCCTTGTTTGCGTAAGGTCCGCAACTCGCCAGCCTTTCCCAAAAAACCAACGATGTAATCCTGTTCGGCAAGGGGTGGAACCGGGATTTCCACGCGTCGCATGAATTCGAGCGGCACCCGCTGCTGCCCGGCGGAGCCGGTGAAGTTTGACTTCGCTTCCGCTCGAAACGCAGGTCGGCGAATGAACGCAAAGAGCCACTCGGGGCGTACGTCCGGCCCGGCTCGGAGCACATAGAATTCCGTCGAACCGAAGCCGAGACCGTTACGAAGATCGCGCACGATGGCAGCTTTGCCGTTCTCCATGCAGGGCGTGATCTTCGCGAAGAGGACATCGTTCTCGCGAAAGCTCGTGAAGCCGCGTCGCACCTCACTGTACGGGCGCTTTTCCAGCGCGACGATCGCACCTTCTGTCTCGTCAATCGCCGCCATCGGAACGAAACTTACTTCCGTTTCCGCGGGCGGTTCAGGATCGAGCGCCAGCTTTGTGCTGATCTCGCAAACCTCGCCAAGCGGCGCGACCCGCCAGCTCTCAACGTTCATTTTTCCGCCTCCACCATTGCCAGCAAACTTTCGAGGCCGCTCTGGATTTTCCCCTCCAAGCTTTGCAACTCCCGGATGATTTCTGCTGGAGCGCGATGCGTTGCGCTGGACTCGGCGAAGACCTTATATCGTCCGCTAGTGAGATTGTAGTCGTTGCTCGCGATCTGCTTCGCCGTTGCCGTCCACTCTTTCGGTTCGCTCCCGTCCAGTGTCTGCAAGCCTTTGAAGAGCGATACTTCAAAGCTCTCGCCGTCGCTACTTGTCCGCGTCTCAGTTCTAATGACCGGCTGGGCAAGGCGCTTGGCGCGAGTCGCAGCATCGATCGACCTCCATTCATCCCAAGCGCTATCATTTAGGAACACTGGCCGGGGCTGTGGCGCATGCGCATCTTGGCGGAGGGAAAATTTCAGCACCATGTCCCACAAATCGTTTTGCTCCGGCTGAGGGGACCGACGAGCATTGAGACTGAAACCATCGGCCGCGACTTCGTAGAACCAGACCTCGTCGGTCTTGCCGCCTTTCGTGAAAACGAGAATCGAAGTCTTCACCCCAGTGTAGGGCTGGAACACCCCGCCGGGAAGCGAGATCACAGCCTCGAGCTGATTTTCGGTGACAAGTTTTTCGCGCAGTATTTTGTGGGCGCCAGTGGAGCCGAAGAGCACGCCTTCAGGAACGATGACCGCCGCACGTCCTCCGACCCGCAGAAGTTGCAAAATCAATTCGACGAAGAGCAACTCGGTCTTAGCGGAGCCGAGGTCGGCCAGACTCCGACCGATGTCTTCCTTGTCAATGCTGCCCGTGAAGGGTGGATTCGCGAGGATGACGTCGTAATCCCCCTCGTAACCACCGTTGACTTTGAGGTCGTTGTTAAAGCGGCTTCCGAGTGAATCGGCATAGCTTATTTTCGGATTCTCCATGCCATGAAGGACAAGGTTCATCCAGCCCAACCGGACCATCGTGCGATCGAAATCGAAGCCGTGAAAATGATTTTGCATCAATTCGACGTGCTGGTCCCGACTGAGTAAGTCACCGTAGGCATTAAGCGGTGTACCATCCGCCTCAAACTCAAGTGTTTCCCGGTTGGTATGGCGCTTGAGAATGTGCTGATAGGCATTCACAAGGAAGCCAGCGGTACCGCACGCTGGATCGCAAATCCGCTCGCCGATACGCGGGTCCACCAGATCACACATGGCTCGAATGATGTGGCGCGGCGTGCGGAACTGGCCGTTTTTCCCTGCCTCAGCGATTTCGGATAGAAGAAATTCGTAAATGTCGCCCAGCGTGTCTTGATTTTGCGACGGAACGAAAATGTGATCGATGATCTCTATGGCGCTCTGCAAAAGATTCGCGCTCGGAATGACGAAGACGGCATCCCGCATCCGGTCGCCCGCACCTTCAATTTTTTTCAGCCAATCGAACACAGGACCGCGCACATGGTTGAGCCGTTCCTCGCTCGGGAGTTGTTTGATGTAGCTCCAGCGAAAGTTTTCTGTTTCGACCGATCGGAAAACGTGACTGAGCATCCGCCGAAGCGCATCGCTCAGAACCGCTTGAGACGCGGCTTTCTTGAATGTTTCCTCTACGCGTTGGTTATCAAGGTCTTCGAGGCGTTTCAAGAAAACGAGATACGTGATTTGCTCAATCGCCGTGAGCGGATTAGCGATGCCGCCGGACCAAAACTTATCCCAGAGTTTCTTGATATCGGTTTTGAGCTTGGGTGAGAGCATGGGGAGAGATTATGCGGCTAAACGATTAGCGAGGTCGAGAATCTCTGTCAGCTCGCTTTCGCTGAAGAGTTTTCGTGCTTCGCCGATGCGGCTGAATGGAAGTTGCGCAAGGTCTTCACCGGTGAGTTTAGCACGGCGCATAGCCGCGGCGCGCACCGCGCGGAGAAAATGAATTTGCAGCGCGCTAAAGTGTGGATGCGCGGCAATAAAGCCGTCGAAGGCGTCGCGGATCTTTTCCTCGCGACTTGGGAGCCGTGCGAGGCCGAGCATGTGACGAAGAAAGGCTGCCAGATCCGCCTCGGGACATTCATAGACTTGGCGAAGCGTTCTTTCGCTGATGAAAAGATCGGGACGATTCAGGCCACTCGCGATGCTTTGGAGATCGGCGTCGGTGAGCGATTCGCCCCGTTGCAGCTTGGCAAGCGCGGGCATTTGCGCGGCCATTTCGCGGACGCGCGCCTCAACCTGCTCGCGGTAATTTTCCGCGTAGGCCCCCTCCCCACCGGGACCGTAGATGATCCAGCGGCGGGTGGCGATTTCATCGGGTAGGTCCAGGCGGATTAACTCTTCGCGCGGACGCTGGCGGAAGCGCATAAGCGACGCAAAGTTCGTGCGCAGCTCTTCGATCCGATCGTAAGTCAGTCCATTCCAAAACGCCGGGCTGAGCGCCTGCGCGATTTTTTCGCTCTGGGCCTGCACTTCCCGCAAGCTCTGCGGGAGCAGCCGCAAATCCTCGACAACTTGCTGACGGAGCAAATCGATATCCCGCCCAGAGAGATGCTCGATCGCAAGCTTCTCGGTGCGGATTTCGAAAGTCATAACAGCGAGGGACACAACGGGCAAAAAACGCAGAAGGGGCGCGATCGTTTCGCTGAGATGCCGCATGCGATCGGGCGGCAAGGGCTCCCACGCGCGAGCTTCCTGCAGTTCCGCTAGTTCGTCGAGGTGTGGACGGATGTTGACGTTGTCGCGCGGCAGCGGCGCGAGCATCTGCTGCAATTGCGCGACCGCAGAGGCAACTGGATGTGTATCATCCTGTGCGCGGAGAAGGTTAAGTTTCTCGAGCCGCAAGCGAAACAACCTGACGGGCAACGGTTCGCTCGCATGCGCCACCTCTCCTTCGGGGTTCATCTGGAAGTAACTAAAGTTATTCCAGTGATCGATAATGAGAAAATCGGCCTTCGACGCGCCGGTTTCGGGATCGCTCCAGAGCCGAGTGCCGCGTCCGATCATTTGCCAGAATTTCACCTGGCTAAAGACGGGTTTGTTGAAGACGAGATTCTGGATCGCGGGCACGTCGATGCCGGTGTCGAGCATGTCCACGGAGATAGCTACCCGAGGCATGTCGCGGTGCTTGAAGTCGTCGAGCGTCTTGTCGGCGCGCTCCATGTGGCTGTCGATGATCTCAGCAAAGCCCTGGCGCTGGAGATCAGGGTAAAGACGATTGAAACTTTGCCACAGCTCCACGGCGTGCCGATGACCCATCGCGAAGATGATCGTCTTGGCCGGCTGGGTGCCTCGAGCGTCTTTCCGCGATCTCTCCATGAACTCCCGGACGACTGCGTCATGTGTTCCGGTGTTTGTGACAATTCGCTCGAGATCGCTGCCCTCGAATTCGATTTCATTCAGGTCGATCCCTTGGGCCTCCAACTGGCGTTGCACCTCTGGCGGCAACTCGCCGGATTTGATGCCTTCGAGTTGAAACGAAGTCTGCGCTTCCAGCGCTCGGTAGTTCACTAGATAGCCTTCCTCGACGGCTTTCTCGAAAGGGTAATAGAATGTTGGCAGGCCGTCGGGGCACTCGAAGAGATCGAACGTGTTGTGGTCGAGGTAGTCAGTCGGCGTGGCGGTAAGGCCGAGCTGAAGTGAATCAAAATGATCGAAGAGCGCCCGATAGCGATTGTAAATCGAACGATGGCTTTCATCGGCGATAATGAGATCGTAGTAGCCCGTCGAAAGCTGTTGATAGACCTGCATCATGCTCGGATAGGTCGCGATATGAATCCGTGCGCCGGCATCGACTTCGCCCGCTTCGATTCGCGCGCGAGTTTCATTCGGCAGATGCTCCTTGAGATCGCCCAGCGCCTGCCGGACCAACTCACGGCGGTCAGCGAGAAAGAGCACCCGCTGAATCCATTTGGCGCGCATAAGCAGGTCGATGAGCGCGACGACGGTGCGGGTCTTGCCGGTACCCGTAGCCATGACGAGTAGGAATTTACGCTGTGCTCGTCCCATTGCCTCCGTGATGCGCTTAACCGCTTCGACTTGATATGTACGGCCCGCGATGGTGGAGTTCACCCCGAAGTTTTCGAGCGCATCCGAATGCTGTCGCTGAAAGGCTAACCGCTCCAGATCATCACGCGTGAAGAATCCAGCGATCTTGCGCAGGGGGTGGCGTCCACGATTCCAAAACCAGATATCGTTCCCGTTGGTTAGGAAGACAAAAGGATCAAATCCCGTACAATCCCGGATTCTATCTCCGTAATCAGAGGCCTGCCGCTGGCCCGCCAGCGCGTCCCGGCTACTACACTTCGCTTCCACCACCGCCAACGGCTTCCCGTCAGCTCCACGCAAAACGTAATCGACGAACTCTCTGCCTTGTTCGCTCGTCCCTGGTCCCTCCGAGACGCGCAGGCCAGTCCCGAGAAAGAATTCGTCAATTACATTCCGCTCTTTCTCGGTCCACCCGGCGGCCGCAAGCTTAGAGTCAACAATTTGCTCACGCGTCTCAGCTTCTGTCCTGGGGCTCGCCATCAGTCAAAGCTTAATAGAGACTTTGGCGGAAATGGCAGTCTGAAATTCTCGCACTCTCTTTATTTTGTCGCTCGGCGTCATGCGGCTTTCCCGTTCGCATTTTTCGAGTCAAAAAATAAAGGGCTAACGTATTTGTGCAATCGGCCGCGGTGGGTAATTTTGCGATCCTTCAAAAAAACGCACCGCTAGCTCAATTGGCAGAGCAAGTGACTCTTAATCACTGGGTTGTTGGTTCGATTCCAACGCGGTGCAAAATCCTGTTCGTTTCCGGTCGCTGGGTTGATCGGCGTCAAGGAGCGGCGGTTTGAAACCGCCGTTTTTTGGCTGCGGTGGTAAACCGCCTCTCGTTGGAAAAGGCTTGCCTCTCGACGCGCACTTCCGGCTCAATGTCTGACCGTGAGCTGGAACCTGGAAGCGGCCCTTCGTCTCGGCGCCGCGCTGTTGCTCGGCGCGTTGTTCGGCCTCAACCGCGATTTGCGTGGCAAGCCGGCCGGGCTCCGCACGCATGCGTTGGTCAGTCTGGGATCGGCGCTCGCCACCATCATGGTGCTCAATGCGCCTGGCGGCGTCATGGCGGCGGACCCGAACGCGATTGGTCGTGTCGTCCAAGGCATTCTCACCGGCATCGGGTTCCTGGGCGCGGGCGTAATCATGCGCGATCCCGCCGGGCACGTCACCGGCCTAACGACCGCAGCCACCATCTGGCTTTGCGCGGTCCTGGGGATCGTCTGTGGCCTCGGCTACTGGGCGCTCCTGGGAATGGGGTTTGTTTTTACTTTGCTCCTTCTGCTCTTCGGAAGGCCGATCGAACTTTGGATCGAGCATCTGATCAAGCGCGATGGGAAGCATCCTCCTGATCACGGCGTGTGAAGACCCTCGCCATTTTTCTCTGCGGCGCATCGATCCTCGTCGCGCAAACGCCGGCTCCGAGCAGTCCTGCGCCGTCGCGCACCCAGGTTGTGATGCTCGGCACTGGCAATCCCGCCGCCAATCCGGAGCGCTCAGGACCGTCGGTCGCGATTGTGGTTAACGACACCCCGTACCTGATCGACTGCGGTCCGGGCGTCGTTCGCCGCGCTTCCGCCGCGCTTCGGAAAGGTGTCGCCGGCCTGGTCATGCCGAAACTCAAGACCCTCTTCGTCACTCATCTTCATTCCGATCACACCCTGGGTTACGCCGATCTCATTTTCAGTCCTTGGGTGCTCGGCCGTAAGGATGCGTTGGAAAGTTATGGTCCGGCCGGCCTCAAAGCGATGACCGACCATCTCCTCGCCGCCTACAGCGAAGACATCGCCATTCGAACTGACGGACTCGAGCACGGCAATCGCACTGGTTACAAAGTGAACGCGCACGAGATCAAACCCGGCGTCGTTTACAAAGACGAGAACGTCACCGTGAAAGCGTTTCCTGTTCACCACGGTTCCTGGAAAGAAGCCTACGGTTACCGGTTCGAAACGCCGGACAAAGTCATCGTGCTTTCCGGTGATTGCGCGCCGAGCGACAGCGTCATCGAAAACTGCAACGGCTGCGACGTTCTCCTCCATGAAGTTTATACGCAGCTCGGCTACGAAAAGACCAAGGACGACTGGCGGAATTACATCACGAGCTTTCACACCTCCACCAAAGAGCTGGCGACACTCGCCACCAAAGCGAAACCAAAAAAGCTCGTCCTCTATCACCAGATGTTTTTCGGCGGGGACAAAGACACCGAAGAGGGCCTTCTAAAAGAGATGCACTCCCTCTACCAGGGCGACGCGGTCTCTGCCAACGACCTCGACATTTATTAAAGGCTGGAAATCTCCCGAGCGATCGGGGCAATATCGATCTCCCGGAAACAGGCTCTTTCTTGTCGACGCAATCAACCAAAGGAGACTCCATGTCACTTCGCATCAATGACACCGCCCCCAACTTCAGCGCCCAAACCACCCACGGCCCGATCGATTTCCACCAATGGATCGGAGACAAATGGGCCGTCCTGTTTTCTCATCCGAAAGATTTCACGCCGGTCTGCACGACCGAGCTTGGCTATATGGCCAAGATCGAGGGCGAGTTCACAAAACGAAACGCCCAGCTGATCGGCCTCTCGATCGACGGCGTGGCCGATCACAGCAAATGGGCCGCCGACATCGAAGAAACGCAGGGCGCGGCCGTGAAGTATCCGATGATTGGCGACACCGATCTCGCGGTGGCCAAGATGTATAACATGCTCCCCGCGGAGGAGCCGGGGACTTCGGAGGGACGCACCGCTGCCACCAACGCCACCGTGCGCTCGGTCTTCATCATCGGGCCGGACAAGAAAATTAAGCTGATGCTGACTTATCCGATGACGACCGGCCGGAACTTCGACGAAATCCTGCGCGTCCTCGATTCTATGCAACTCACCGCCAAACACAAGGTCGCCACCCCGGTGAACTGGAAGAACGGCGACGACGTCATCATCGCCGGCTCCGTCTCCGACGCCGACGCCAAAACGCTCTTCCCCGACGGCTGGAACGCGCCCAAACCCTATCTGCGGATCGTCAAGCAACCTGGTTGATTCAGAGGTCGGAAGTCGGAGAGCTGAAATTGTAGGGCAACCGCACCGGTTGCCACCCTTTGGGCCCGGCAAGCGGAGTGCTCGCCCCACAACGGCTGCCTCGTCTCGCAACCTCGCGAACTTCCTTGAGCCCCGTATGCTGAAAGGCATACAACGTATGCTATTGTGCATACACAGTAGCAATGAAGTTCCCGACGGTGATTTATCAGGACGAAGACAAGGCGTGGATCGTTGAATGCCCGGCAATCCCGGGCTGCGTGAGCCAGGGTAGCACGCGCGAAGAAGCAATGAAGAACATCAAGGACGCAATTACGGCTTGCCTCGAGGTCCGCGCCGAGCGCGGGATGCCGTTGACGTTCGAGACGTCGGATGTCGAAGTCCCAGTTTAGCAGAACTGGCGCAAAAAGTATTTGCCCTCCTGCTGGCCAAGTCCAACGCTGGACTGATGCCGCGGCTTCCAGTCATGAGCGGGCGAGAAGTCGTTCGCGCGTTCGAGAGATTCGGGTGGCGCGTTGCTCGTCCCGGAAACCACATCGTCCTGGTTAAGGAAAGTGCTCGTGCCACGCTCTCAGTACCTGATCACAAGGAAGTCGCGCGGGGCACCCTGCGCAGCCTAATTCGCGCAGCCGGCCTTACCGTCGACGAATTTGTTCAAGATAAATAAGTCGGCCGATGTTCACTCTGATCGAGAATTTGGAATGCCTGATCCGCCGTTTCTCGCAACCGACGAAATTCCCGACCGTGATGGACCGCCATCGGTGCCTTTTCGCGCACGTGACCCTAGGCCGTTCGGTAGAGCCGAAGTTTATGATTCAAACCGCAAGTCCGCAGTATATCGGCGGCTAACCCCGCCTGAGTAACATCAATCTTCCCTATGTGCTTTTGGACTTCGGAGACAATATCGGTATCGGACGTCGCATAGAGGCGCTTCACGAGCTCAACGACGCCGCCCCGAACTTCAGCGCGCAAACCACCCACGGCCCGATCGATTTCCACGAGTGGATCGGAGACAAATGGGCCGTCCTGTTTTCTCATCCGAAAGATTTCACGCCGGTCTGCACGACGGAGCTTGGCTATATGGCCAAGATCGAATCCGAGTTCGCGAAGCGAAACGCCCAGCTGATCGGCCTCTCGATCGACGGCGTGGCCGATCACAGCAAATGGGCCGCCGACACCGAAGAAACGCAGGGCGCGGCCGTGAAGTATCCGATGATTGTCGACACCGATCTCGCCGTGGCCAAAATGTACAACATGCTCCCCGCGGAGGAGCCGGGGACTTCGGAAGGACGCACCGCTGCCACCAACGCCACCGTGCGCTCGGTCTTCATCATCGGGCCGGACAAGAAATTAAGCTGATGCTGACTTATCCGATGACCACCGGCCGCAACTTCGATGAAATCCTGCGCGTCCTCGATTCGATGCAGCTCACCGCCAAACACAAAGTAGCCACCCCCGTGAACTGGAAGAACGGCGACGACGTCATCATTGCCGGCTCCGTCTCCGATGCCGACGCCAAAACCCTCTTCCCCGACGGCTGAAACGTCCCCAAACCCTATCTGAGGATCGTCAAACAGCCGGCGTGATATAAAGGCCGGCGGTCCGAATTGTAGGGCAAGCGCATCGCTTGCCAATCTCGCTCCTAACGGGGCAGCTGCCGTAGACGGAATTCCACACCGTCGGCGTTTATTTATTGAATCCAATGGCCCGTTTTGGTGCATCTTATCTTTGCGGCCCCGTAACCACAAAATCCTTGTACTTATATGATGACTGACCTTCGGTTCGCGCTGCGCCAATTGAAAAAATCGCCGGGGTTCACGCTCCTGGCGGTGCTCACCCTCACCCTCGGGATCGGGCTGAACACGGCGATCTTTTCGCTGATCAACGACCTGTTTCTCAAGGGGTTGCCGTTCCGGGAACCCGGGCGCGTCCTCCAGGTCTTTTCGCATTTTAAGGATCAAACCGTCGATTTTCCGCTGGGCGCGCCGCGCTTCATGCATTACCGCGACGGGCAACAGGTCTTCGATGGGTTCGCGGGCGAAAACGGCCTGGGCACGACGGTGACCGGACTGGGCGATCCGTTCCAGGTGCCGTTGTTCAAGACGACGTCGAATTATTTTGATGTCCTGGGCGTGCGCGCAACCCGCGGCCGGACTTTTCTGCCGGAGGAAGAGGAAGGCGCCGATGTGGCCGTGATCACGGAACGCTTCTGGAAAGCGCGGCTCGGGAGCGATCCAAACGTGATCGGCCGCGCGCTGACGCTCGATGGCGTCGCCCACACGATCGTCGGCGTGATCGCGACGCTGCCAATTTCGTGGAGCGGTCCGAACGCGGACATCTGGACGACAAAGCCATTTATCATCCCTGGGTTCTCGCATGAACGAATGATGCGCGGGACGGCCTTTCTTCGCGCAGTCGGGCGCTTGAAGCCGAATGTCACCGTCGAGCAGGCCCGGGCCGCGATGGTGCTGCTGGGCGACAGCTATCGCACTCAATATCCGGAAAAGATCGACGCCAAATCGGGCACCATCTCGAAGCCGTTGCCCGAAGTAGTGACGGAGAATCTTCGGCCTGGGTTCATCACCCTGCTCGCCGCGGTGACGTTCGTCCTGCTCATTGCGTGTAGTAACGTGGCCAACCTGCTCCTCGTGAGATTTAGCGGCCGGCGCCGCGAGATTTCGCTGCGGATGGCGCTGGGAGCATCGCGTTCGAGCGTGCTCCGGCTATTCGTTTTCGAAAGTGTCCTGATCAGCCTGCTCGCCGGAATTCTTGGGACGGTGCTTGCCTGGCAACTGGTCCCGCTGATTCCGAGACTGGCCGCGAACTTTCTTCCCATTGAGGTGGGCACGGTGACTGCGCTCTCCATGCCGGTCCTGGCTTTCACGATTGGCCTTTCGCTCCTTACCGGACTGGTGATGGGTCTCTATCCGGCGTGGCAAGGTTCGCGCGCGGATTTGGTGGATGCGCTGAAGGAAGGCGGACGCGGAACCGCGGGCAGCATTCGGCAACAGCGTTTCCGTAAATTGCTGGTGGGCGCGCAGGTGGCATTGTCGGTCACACTCCTTGCGGGCGCGTCACTGCTCATCGCGAGTTTCGTCGCTCTCAGTCATCAGAACCCCGGCTTCAAGCACGAGAATCTTTGGGCGGCCCTGACGGTGATGCCCCAGGCGCAGTATCCCGACGTGGCGGCGCGTAACCGTTTCGCCGACCAAATGACCAGCGCGCTTCGCGCTACGGCCGGGGTCCAGGATGCGTCCGTGAGCGGCAGTATTCCGCTCTTCGGCGGCGGCGGCGCGACGCTTTACACACGCCCAGAAGGCAACGTCCCCCCGGTGGCCGAGCGCAAGGGCGCACCCTCGAACGACATTACGCCCGGCTATCTTCGGACCCTCGGCATCCCGCTCATCGCAGGCCGCGATTTCAACGAGCAGGACGTGGCCGATCATCCGAACGTTATCCTGATTAGCGCGACGGGCGCGAAAACGGTTTTCGGCAATGAGAATCCGGTCGGCAAAACGTTGCTCATCACGAGCGGCAGCGTGCCGGTCGAGATCGTGGGCGTCGTCGGCGACGTCCGCTCCGTTCGGCTGGATCAGCAAAACGACATGGAATTCTATCGGCCGTTTGCGCAGGAAAATTTCCCGTTCATGACGATCACCGTCCGCAGTCCGTTACCGCCGGACGTGGTCACGAAAACGGTCCAGGCAGTTTTGAAGACGATCGACCCCGGTCTGGCCCTCGTTCAGCCGCAACCGGTCTCCGAGGTGATGGCGCAAGCCCTCGGCCAGGCGAAGCTAATGATGACGTTGCTGGGCGTGTTCGCCGCCGTCGCGTTGTTGCTGGCGACGGTGGGAATTTACGGCGCCGTGGCCTACACGGTGGAACAGCGCACTGGCGAGATCGGCGTGCGCATGGCGCTCGGCGCGCAAACGCGCGATGTCCTGCGCCTCGTGGTGAAACAGGGAATGATGCCCGTGATTTTCGGATTGGTCGTCGGCCTGGCGGCTGCGATCGGTCTTGGAAAATTGGTCGCGGCGCAGCTCTACCAAATATCGCCCTACAATCCGTTGCTGCTGAGCTCGACGGTGGCGGTGCTCGCCTTCGCGGCGTTGCTGGCGTGTTTGTTCCCAGCGCGCCGCGCCAGCCATCTCAATCCGGTCGAAGCGTTGCGGACAGAGTAGCGCTGTAGCGTCGGTCTCAGACCGTCGTCTTCCGTGCTTCTGTCCGCCTTTTCGCGCTTCCGCAGCGTCGGTCTCTGACCGTCGCCTTCCGCGCAAGTTCGGCGGTCTGAGACCGCCGCTACAGGGGGACGCAAGTGCGCCGCCACTTCGATTTCGGCGGTCTGCGGGAACATGTCCCTCGGCAACCCGTAGCGATCGCGTTCATCGTGACCGGTTTGCTCGCGCTCAAGCTCATCGTCGTGGTGCCGCGGCTTGATTTCAGAAGTGCGAGCCGTAGCGCGTCACCGGCGAAGGGCCGGTGCGCGGCTAGTATTGAACCAGCCGCGCGTTTTCACATCGCAGCGCTGCGGAAGAATATGATGAGGGCAGGTCGCTCGACCGGCTTAACTTAGCCGAAGAGAGATGCCTGAGTCATCGCATACGACACTTTCCGCTAGCGCTGTTACCCCTGGCCGGCTGTGATTAAAGTGCTTAGTGACTTCTTCACAGGCTCTAGATCCAAGAGCCCCTTGAGGAGGTGAGGCCCTTCAAGACGAAGCAGCTCCTCCGGTACATCCACCTCATGGAGCGTCTGCCCGGGCTGAGCAATTACGCCGGATTCCATTTGAACATTGCTTTTTTTATCTTCGGTTGAAAGAGGCGTTGAATGGCCTATTCCAATCAAGTTGCCCGCCGAATCAACGATAATACTTGTTTTCATTTTGCGCTCCTGGTTGCTAAGTTAAGCCTCCTCCGGACAAACTAAAGTTTGTCGTAACACCGCCGATGTTCTTAATGGTCACCCAGTATGTGATCGTGCCGTCGTTCCTCCTTTCTTTGGTCTGGTCATTGACCTGTAAGCTTCCTCCAGGATTTAGGGGATGGGCCATACAGTATTGAGCTCCATGGTCAGCCCCTCCGAATCTGTAAAACCATCTTTGTGTTTGTCCGGGACCAATGGTTCCGAACCCGACATTATTGAATGCCATAAACGTTATCTTTCTATGTTGCTGCGGCGATTCGGCCGCATTTGTTTCTGTGTTACCTGATTTGGCGGACGCCGCTGCGAAATTGCCAGAGCATTGACTCTGGCCGCAGCTTGGACCGCGAATCTTCTCTGCGGACTTGGCTCCTCCATGAAAGTGACTACGGGATGCCTCAGAGGAGGTTCCCAAGCTTCTTCAATTCGCCACCCCGAACAGCAGGCGATGCTTTGCGTTTCGCCTACTGGAATGGCTTGGGCGTTAATGCTCGATTGCGAGACGATGGCAGTCCGCGCGCACGCGCGATAATTCGCCGATTTAACCCAAATGCGACGCGGTCGCCAGTTCGAGATGCACGAGGATCTCGATCTCTGCGGTCTGCGGGAACATGTCGAAGGGCGTGATGGAGCTCACGGAGAAGCATGCCTGCAGTGCGGCGAGATCACGGGCCAACGTCGGGGGATTGCAAGAGACGTAAATCATGGTGCGCGGGGTTGAATCGAGAATGGCCTGGCGAATTTCGGCGGTAAGGCCGGTCGCCGGAGGATCGACGATGAGGGCCGTCAGCGCGGGATCGCTCTTTTCCAAAAGCCAGCGCAATTCCGTCGTTACGTCGCCCGCCACATAAGCTTCGTTCGCGCTCGCCTCCTTTTGCGCCGCCTCGATCGCGAAGCGGTCCCAGTCGATTCCGACTACGCGCTCAAATTTCGGCGCGAACCGTTTCGCAAAAAATCCGGCGCCGCAGAAAGCGTCGATCAGGAATTTCTCGTCGCCGGCAAACAGGCCGGCAATGTGTCCGGCCAGGGCCTCGGCCACGGCGTCATTTGTCTGTTCGAAAACCCGCGGACCGGAATGCGCACGCAAGGTGTAATGGCCATCACGCACCCGGCTCCGGCGCAGTTGGGCGAGGGCCTCATTGACCTCCGGCATCGCGATCGGGCAATGCGTGATATCCATCAGCCGATGAATATCGCGTCGGTAGAATCCGACGACGCCATTCTCAGCGTGGACCGTGATCCGGTTCCGATAGCCATAGGACAGAGGCGACGGGACCATTGATTGCATCGGCGGCTCCGACAATTTCCCGATTCGGCGCATCGCCTGTTCGACCTGTTTCGCCTTGGTTTTCAATTGGTGCGTGTACGTCATGTGCTGATAGGCGCATCCACCGCAGCGGCCGAAGTACGGACATTCTGGCTTCGTCCGCTCCGGCGACGTCTCCAGCAATTCAACCAGCTCACCATCGGCGAATTGCTTCTTCTCGCGGGTGATCTTCGCGGAGACCCGCTCGCCTTCGATGGTGAAAGGAATGAAGAGGGCCTTCCCTTCGGTTCGCGCGACGCCTTTGCCGCCAAAACCGACGTCTTCGATTTTTACTTCAACGGTGCGCACCGGGAACTGTAGCCGTCGCCCTGTGGGCGACGCAATGAGTTGTAACGACGGCGCTGTCGCCGTACATCCGCAGCGACGCGTCCCACAGGGACGCGGCTACAGTTCAATACATCCGGACGTACGGATATTTCGATTCGTTGCCGAGTTCGGGTGGGAACTCTTCGTAGCCGGCCTGGATGTAAGGAATGGAAGGCCGAAGAATCGGGTAGTAACTCCCGCGATTCACCGGAAAGGGAAAGCTGAAGATCTCGAAGAGTCCCGCGTGGAAGCGCAGGTAACTTCGGCCCAAGCCGCGGACGACGCCGTAGCCGGCGGCCGCCGAATTTCCTTCCCGCTCATTGATTTTGCAGATGGTGGCGGGCAGCTCCGCGATCCCGAACACGACGTTCGAAATGCCGCGGCCGAGCTTTCGCGTCGGACCGTAATGATTGGCAGGAGGATCCTGGATATCGGCAAAAGCGATGGTCGCAAACCCGAGGACGAGAGCAGTAGAGAAAAGTTTGTTCATAGGGGGGTAAATCCAGTTAAGCGACTTCGCTCCCGGAAAGCAACTTCAGTTTCGGTCCGTCATCCGGTTTAACCTCCGAGTCGCCAGCATCGAGATCGTGATCGTAAGGGCGAGGATGAGGACGATGATGATTAGCGAAATCCAGTTCGGGATCGGAAGGCGATGGGCCAGGATCATTTTTGTCCCGACGAATCCGAGAATGAGAGCGAGCCCGGTCTTGAGATAAATGAAGCGGTCGATCATGCGCGCGAGGAGAAAGTAGAGCGACCGCAGCCCCAGGATGGCGCAGATATTCGAAGTGTAGACGATGAACTGATCGGTCGTGATCGCGAAGACGGCCGGGATCGAATCGACCGCGAAGACCAGGTCCATCACGTCCACCAGAATCAAAACCAGGAGCAGCGGCGTGAACATGAGGCGCCCGTCAATCCGCGCGGTGAAATGGTTACCGTGAAATTGCGGAGTGATCGGCAGCATTTTGCGACACAAGCGCATGAAGAAATTTTTCTCGAAATCGAGCTTTGCGTCGCGATCGAAGAGCATCCGCACGCCGGTGAGCACGAGGAAGGCGCCGAAGATGTAGAGAACAAAATGGAACCGCTCCACCAGGGTCACGCCCAGCCAGATCATTACTCCCCGCATGACCAGCGCCCCGAGAATTCCCCAGACCAGGACCCGGTGCTGCGACTGGGGCGGGACCCGGAAGTAGGAAAAAATCAGGACGAAAACAAAAATGTTATCAACGCTGAGCGAATACTCGATGATGTAGCCGGTGAGGAAATCGAGCCCCGCCTCGTCCCCTTTGGATTTCCAGACCAGGTAATTGAAACCGAGGGAGAGAACGACCCAGATCAGGCTGCGCAAACTGGCCGCGCGCATGCTCAGTTCGCGGTCGCGCCGTTTGAAACTAATCAAATCGACGGCGAGCGCGATGAAAACGCCCACGTGGAAGGCAATCCAAAACCAGATGCTCGTGGACACAGCC
Source organism: Chthoniobacterales bacterium (assembly GCA_035274845.1). Lineage (NCBI taxonomy): Bacteria > Pseudomonadati > Verrucomicrobiota > Spartobacteria > Chthoniobacterales > Chthoniobacterales bacterium. The sequence continues at coordinate 43,066 of DATENU010000021.1, read as the reverse complement.
GCAGACCGTTCCATGCGGAGCAGCGGGTAGCAATGGCAAAGCGCCTGCGGAAAATCGAACGGTCCAAAAAAAAGGTTCGCAGTCCGCCAAAGCCGGGATTAAGACAACCCATCCGGAGAACCCAAATGAACAAACATCTCGACACCATCGATGGCCAAATCGCCGCCAAACATCTGCTCACCCACCCTTTTTATCTTGCCTGGACCCGCGGCGAATTGAGCCGGGCCGCGCTGGCCGATTACGCGCGCCAATATTACCACCACGTGGCGGCGTTCCCGACTTATCTCTCCGCGGTCCACGCGAAGTGCGACGATCAACCGACCCGCCGCCAGCTCCTCGATAACCTGATGGACGAAGAAGCCGGCTCGCCGAACCATCCCGAGCTTTGGCTCCAATTCGCCGAATGCCTCGGCGTGTCGAAGGCCGATGCTCAATCGGCGGAGAAATGGGAAGAAACGCAAAACCTGATCGCGACGTTTCGTTCCGCCTGTTCCGAAGGCAAAACCGCCGAAGGCCTCGCGGCCCTCTACGCTTACGAAAGCCAGATCCCGGCCGTCTCTGAGTCGAAGATCAAAGGTTTGATCGAGAACTACAACGTCACCACCCCGCGCGATTACGAATACTTCAGCGTCCACGTCGAGGCCGATCGCGAACATTCCGCCGCCGAGCGCCAGATGCTTTCCGAGTACGTGAACAACGACAACGCCGCCCCCGTTTCGGCCGCCGTGAATCGCGTCCTCGATGCCCTCTGGGAAATGCTCTCCGGCGTCTGCCGCCGGCACGCCATCGCGTGCTAATCTGTTGTAGCGACGCCGCTCTGTCGGCGTAAGGATGCGTGAATTAGCTTCGACGCGAATGTACGGCGACAGAGCGCCGTCGCTACACCCAAACGCTTCGCATAGCGAAGCGGCTCCAGAAGATTACCGCACCGCGTCTCGGAGCTCGGCGAAGAATGCGGCGAAGACTTCCATGCCGTCCCAGAGATTCTGGAGACGCATGTTCTCGTTCGCGGCGTGCTGGTTGTTGTCGTGATTCGCGATGGGGAAAACGATGACCGGCGCCTTGCTCGCCTCTTCGAAAAGATGAATCGGCAAGCTGCCTCCGGACGTCGGCAGCAGAACAGGCTCGTGCTTGGCCGCGAACATGAGGTCGGCCAACTCCCGGAACAACGGCAGATCGAGCGGAGTCCGTGAGGCCGGGTAACCGGAATCCCACCCGACCTTGACCAGCTTTGCTTTGCTCTGCCGCGCCGCGGCGTCGGGTGTGTCGCGCACGATCGTGTAGCCTTGCTCGGTAAGATGGCGTTCGACGAGTCCCTTGATCGACTCGGGCGTTTCATCGGGCACGAGACGAAAATCGATCGAGGCCCGCGCTTCAGTCGGAATTTGATTGGCCGCCTGCCCACCGACGTGGCCAGCTTCGATTCCGCGCAGGTTCAGCGCGGGCTGCATGATCAATTCATTCAGCGTCTTTCCCTCCCCTTCCGTGTTCGCGATCTGGAATTCGCGGCGAAGATCGGCTTCCACATCGGGAATTTTCGCGAGAGCTTCCTTCTCGGCGGCGGTGGGCGGACGCACATTGTCGTAAAACCCCTTGATCGAAATCCGGCCGTTCTCGTCGCGCATCGAATCGATGAGGTGGGTGAGACGCACGACCGGGTTCGGGACCCAGTTTCCGTAATGACCGTCGTGCAGCGCCTTGATCGGCCCATAAACGGTGAGCTCGAGCCCGATCGTGCCGCGGGCTCCGAAGACCAGCTCCATGCGCCGGCTCTGATGCACTGGCCCGTCGCAAAAAACCCAGGCGTCAGGACGCGAAACTTCGGGAAATTTTTTCAGGTATTCGGCGAGATGCGGTGAACCGGCTTCTTCTTCGCCTTCGAAAAAGAAGCGAAGATTGATGACCGGCTTCACGCCCATTCCGCGCAGGGCGTCGAGCGCGGCGAGCATGGCGACGATCGCGCCCTTGTCGTCACCGGAGGAGCGGGCAAAGAGGCGCCATCTCGGGTCGATGAACTGCGCCGTGCGCCAGTCGACCTCGGTCCCGGCATCGTCACGCATCACCGGCTTCCAAGGTTCGCCCTTCCATTGCGATGGATCAACCGGTTGCCCGTCGTAATGGGCGTAAAACGTCACCGTTCGTTTGGCATTTGGCGCGGTGAGTTCGGCGACGACGACCGGCGGAGCGCCCTCGAGCGTCAGCAATTTTGCGGTCAGTCCGCGCTTCTCGCACATCGCGCGAATGGCTTCGGCATTTCTCTGAATATTCGGCGCGTCGCTGGCCAGATTCGGAATGGAAAGGAGTTCGACAAATTCCGTGAGGATTTCGGCTTCATGACTCAGCCGCCAGTTGTGCGTTTCGGCCACGAGTCCGGCGGGAGTGGCCAGGGCCGATGAACTGATAAGGAGCAGAGCCGCAAAAAGAGCCGGTTTCATTCGATCGTAAGAATAGCGTGCCCGGCCCGGGTTGCGCGCGCTTTTTGACTGGCGCGGGCCTCCAGGCCAGCGCACGTTCCAAAGATGAAACCATTCAGCCGCCCTCTTCTGCTTCTTTTTTTTGCGCTCGCCGTCGGTTTGCCTGCAATGGCCGATGAAAAACCGCGGGTCAGTCCCCACGAAACCATCACCGGCCAGATTGATGGGAGCGACGTGACGATTGTTTATGGCCGTCCCTACACCAAGGATCCAAAAAGCGGCGCGCCGCGCAAAATCTGGGGAGAGCTCGTGCCTTTCGGCAAGGTCTGGCGAGCCGGCGCGGACGAGGCGACTCTCCTGACGACGAAGCAGGCGTTCGACATCGGCGGCACAGCGGTCCCGGCGGGCACCTATTCGCTGTTCATACTTCCGGATGAAAAGGGCGCGAAACTGATCATCAACAAGCAGACCGGCCAATGGGGAACGAAATACGATGAGGCACAGGACCTCGTGCGGGTCGACATGAAAAAGGACGCCGCCGATAAAGCGGTGGATCAGTTCACCATTAAGATTGAATCGAATCCGGCGGGCGGCGGATCCCTCAAGTTTTGCTGGGAGAACGCGCAATATTCTGTGACTCTGAAGGGCAAAAAGTAATCGCGCGCGACTAGGCGGATAGTGAATAGGTGGGCGGGAAGGGCCGCCACAGTTTTCGGTAAGGCAAGAATGCCAGCCAAGACAATTGGTGGTGAAAACCTTTGAGCGGCGCGCCCTCTTCTTTGTAAAAAGGGCGCACTCAAGAAACCTTCATGGCATTGAAGCCAGAATAGTGACGGCGTGAAAGCCGAAATCTTACCTTGGCGTTGAAGCCAGAATAGTGACGGCGCGAAAGCCGAAATCTTGCGTGGGCGTTGAAACCAGAATGCTATCGGCGTGAAAGCCGAAATCTTACATGGGCGCTGAAACCAGAATGCTATCGACGTGAAAGCCGAAATCTCAATGGCGGAAAAGCCGCGATGTGAAACCAGCTACATCTTTTGCAAGATGTGGATGGAACGAAATGAAACAGAGAAACAATTGAATACCCAGGATGGAATAAGGTAATTGCGGCAGGCTCAATGAGTGCGCAATAAACATTAATCCGATAAAACTAGCGATGACCAGTTGCGAATAAACGATGAACTTACCTTGCGGAGCGTTTATGCCGCTCCTTTCACTTGAATGCTTCGTTTTCGCGCGAGCACCGGAATGGATCGAAAGATCCTTTCCTGGACTGCTATGAAGTGCGCCCGAAGCACAATCACCTAATACGGGATTAGACTGTGTTTTTTGTGTTGGTTTCATTTTGAGTGACGTGCGTAAGGCACGCCGCTCAAAGGTCTTCACCGCTGCCACGCATTGCGTCGCACCCGCAGGATTCACACGGCGGATATTTCGGTGTTTCGGGCACACCTCCCAAAAGCCCTTTATCAGTTCGGCGTAGCGTCGCCCGAACAAAACCGGAGCGCAATATCTTTTTGGCGCAGCAGTGTCATTCCGAACTATTCGTGGCCAAGTAATATGGAAAATTAAGAGGCACCCTACCTTCGCAAACCTGAAGGCGTTGCTCAGCAACCGAGTCTGATCTGGTTTATGTTAACCGACCGTAAACCGGTGCCGTAACACGCCCGGCCCGAAGTCTTCGAACCAGGTGACGTGTTCGGCGACCATGTCGAACTCGATGATGTAGTCGCCCGGTTTTGCCGGCGCGCGGAAAACGAATTCGAGCTCAGCCGTTTCACCGGGGGCCACGTCCCGCGGAAGAATCGCGCGGCCGCCGTCCCAGTTTATTTCCTCTTCATCCGCGCCGAGCAGATGGGCGCCGAGACGGACGATTCCCTTCGTCTCCGGCGCGCCGACCGCCGGCCAGGGCGCATGTCCGGCATTGGTCGCCCGAAGCTTGAACGTCACCCTTTCACCCGCCGGCACAGTGACCGGGGGTGGAGCGGCGAAGGCAAGTGCGGCGACATAATCGTGGACGTTCGGCGCGCTGCGGGTGGCCCGTTTGCGGCAAACGAGAACGGCGCGGTCGCGAACGACGCTGAACACGCGCACCTCTTCGAATCCCGTATTCAGCAACAGCGCGCGCAATGCGTCGGGGCTCGGCAGGAACCAGTTGTAAACCTGCTCCTTCGCTTCCGGAGGATTCTCAGCATAAACGAGCGGATGCAGCGTCTGCCGGATTTCGCCCAGCGCCTGCACGAAGGAGGGCGGCGTTTGCTCGGGCGGAATGATGGCTGTCTCGATGATGAGCAATTCATTCGTCACGTCATAGAGCCGCTCCAGCGCGAGGACGAGGTGCTTCAGATGATAGACGAGCCCGAGCGCGAGAGTGATGTCGAAGATGCCGACCGTCGCCGGCTGCAAATCGTAAACGGAAAAGCGGCGAAACTCGAGGTCGAGCCCCAGGACTTTCCGGACGAAAAGCGCCTGCCGCACATGCTGCCGCTGTCCATCCACGCCAAGGACGCGGCCGGCCCCGCGGTGTTTCGCTTCGACGCAATAAAATCCGCCGTTGGAACCGACATCCAGCACGCTCTTTCCGGCCAGGTCCGCGGGCAGACACTGCCGGATGACTTCCCAGGACTCGCGCGGGTGATCGACGGGTTCGCCCATCACGCTCTCGGTTTTGGTGAAAATTCCACCGCCGAGATCGATCCGGTGGAACCAGGGCTCGAGCATTTTCAACCCGCTCAGGATTTCGTCGCGCGTCATGTTGGTCACAGAGTTTTGCGCATGGTCACCGCGGATAATAGCGAGGCGGACGAAAACCGGAAGCGCGCATCGCGGCGGCTTTGCGGCGTGCGAAACGTGCGTATCGTGACGCGTTATGGCTGAGCAAGTTCTGGCGGGAAAGGTCGGTGTCGTTTTCGGCGTGGCGAACAAACGGAGCATTGCGTGGGCAATCGCGAAGGCCTGGGCCGCGGCCGGCGCGAAATTGATCTTCAATTACCAGGGCGAACGGCTGAAAGAAAATGTCGAGGAGCTGGTAGGCGAATTCGGGGAAGGGACGCCGCTCTGGCCGTGCGACGTCTCGAAGGACGAAGACATCGCCGAGTTTTTCAAAAAGGTCCGCGGCGAGACGGATCATGTGGACCTCGTGCTTCACTCGGTGGCGTTCGCGCCGAAAGAGGCGCTCGAGGGTGATTTTCTCAGCACGACGCGAGAGGCGTTCCGGACGGCCCACGACATCAGTGCGTATTCCCTGGTGGCGCTGGCGCGGGAAGCGGCGCCGCTCATGACCAACGGCGGGAGCGTGGTGGCGATGACCTATTACGGGGCTGAGAAAGTGGTGCCGCACTACAACGTGATGGGCGTGGCCAAGGCGAGCCTGGAAGCTTCCACCCGTTATCTCGCCTACGATCTTGGCCCGAAGAAAATTCGAGTGAATTGCATTTCGGCCGGGCCGGTCAATACCCTGGCGGCCCGCGGCATCAGCGGTTTCTCGGCGATGCTGAAGCATTACCAGGAGCACGCGCCGCTGAAGCGCAGTTGCGAGCCGGCTGAGCTGGGCGCGATGGGAGTTTTTCTGGCCAGCGACGGCGCGGCCTCGATCACGGGGCAGGTCATCTACGTCGATGGCGGCTACCAGATCATGGGAATGTGATGGGATTTTCCCTCCTCTTACTCGTGCTCGTAATCGAACCCCCAACCCAACCGAGGAGGAGGACGAGGACGAGCACGATTACGAAGAAGCGGGCGTGATGGAGGTTGCTGAGCAATTACGAGAGCTGCTTGGTGCGGATGCAGTCAGCGACGCGCCGGAGATCCTGGAAACGCACGGCGGCGACAAGTGGTTCGCGAGCCACGCGCCGGAAGTAGTCGTCTTTGCTGAATCGACGGAGCAGGTGAGCAAGCTGCTCAAATTTGCCTCGGAGAATAGGATCCCGGTGACGGCGCGGGGGTCTGGCTACGGCTACGTCGGCGGATGCGTGCCGGTGCGGGGCGGGATTGCTCTCTCCCTGGCGCGGATGAACCGGATCAAAGACCTCAGTTTTGCCGATGCGATCGCCGTCGTGGAGCCCGGAGTCATTACCGCGGATCTTCAAGCGAAGGCGCGGGAGCAGAAGCTCTTTTACCCGCCGGATCCGGCGAGCAAAAAGGATTGCAGCATGGGGGGAAACGTGGCGACGAATGCCGGCGGCCCGCGTTGTCTGAAATACGGCGTAACCCGCAATTACGTGGTCGGACTCGAGGTGGTGTTGGCGAGTGGCGAAGTCCTGCGCACGGGTGGACGGGTTCACAAAAACAAAACCGGCTTCGATCTCGTGGGATTGTTCGTCGGTTCGGAAGGAATGCTGGGAGTGGTGACCGAGATCACCGTCAAACTGCTCCCGATGCCGCCGGCGCGCGCGACGTTATCGGCGTCGTTTGGCAGCATGCGGGAAGCGGCCCAAACGGTGCAGCGGATTTTTGCCGCGGGATTCCTCCCCTCCTCTCTCGAGTTGGCCGACCATTTCACGCTCGAAGCCGCCCGGCGCGATGCGAACGCGGGCGAGGTGCCTGACGGTAATGCCCACTTGCTCGTCGAACTCGATGGACAACCGGAGGCGGTCCAGATTGAGATGGAAAAACTGCGGGGGCTCGTGGACGAATCAAATCCGGCTGCGGTGCAAATCGCCACGACGGAGCCGGATTGCGAAAGGCTTTGGGCGTTGCGCCGGGCGTTCAGCAATTCGCTTCGCGCCACCGGACTGACGAAATTGAATCAGGACATCGTCGTGCCCAGGAGCCGCCTGGTGGATCTGGTGGAATTTGCGGAAGCACTTTCGAAGCGCTCCGGATTTCCGATCGCCTGCTTCGGCCATGCCGGCGACGGCAACATGCACGTCAATATCATGGCGGACCGGTACAACCGCGAAGCCGCCGTCCGCGAGAAGGCAGAGCACGCGCTCGACGAATTGTTCGCGCAAGTCCTGGCCTTTGGCGGCGTGATCACGGGCGAACACGGAATCGGGCTCGCGAAAAAACGCTGGTGGCCCCAGGCGACGAGCGACGTTGCGCGCGAAGCGCATCGCGCCCTCAAACAGGCGCTCGATCCGGCCGGCATTCTGAACCCGGGAAAGTTTTTATAGAGCGCCTCGTTGTAGCGCTAACGAATTTTTTTCTCCGCGGCGCGCAGACATCTTGACGGCTTAAAGCCGTCAAGTTTCGAGGGGAGCATCCAAGTTTTCGGGCGCTCGGACCGAGGTGGGCGGACGCAAGCGCTAAACAATCAAGGAGCGGCGGTTTGAAACCGCCGTTTCTGTAGCCGTGTCCGGGGGAAATTCGAATATCGAAGCACAAAATTCGAAACAAATTCGAATCAGCGAAATGCGGGAATGATCGAAATGGCGAGCTGCCGTTTGAAACATTTCGGGGGTTTTGAATTTTGGGAATTGTTTCGAACTTCGGATTTCGAATTTTCGGAATTCGCCGATTGAGCCACCGACGTTACGGCGCAGGATTTAGTGCCACGCTCACGGCGCGATGATCGCTCGATTGCGGCGAAGTGCTGACGAGCCATGCCTTCGCCAGGGTCGCGCCGCGATAGAAAATCTGGTCGAACGACGCGGCGGGATAACGCTCATCGGCAGGCACGGTGATCCGCGACTTGAACGGAATTCCTTCCCAAGCCCATCGGAAATCCTGCGCCAGCAACGCGGGCACTGTTTTTTCCCGGCCGAAGCGAGGATCGTCCGGCGCGGTGTTGAAATCGCCGCCGATCATCCAGGTAAGCGCGCCAAGTTTTTCATAGGCTTGTTTCATCGCCTTGGTGTGAGCGAGGAGCTGCTGCATCGATTCTTCGCGAATGCGCATGTCTTCGTGGATCTCGCCGCGATTGCTTTTCAGGTGAAGGGCATAAACCAGGAGAACCTGGCGCGGCGCGATTTGGTAAGCGGCGAACGCGAAACCGCGGGGAGGCAGGAGCGCGCTTCGCGGTTTCCACGATTCCGCCCAGGCGGCGAGCGGCTGGAGCCGGCTCGTGATGGCGACCTGTTGCGCTTCCACCTGGCCTTCACGAGCCGGGAAGTTGGAGCAGACATCGACCTTGAAGCCGGGCAGCGGCTTCACGGCGAGAGCCGCCTGCTCGAAATTGCGCACTTCCTCGAGGGCGACCAAGTCTGAGTTGAGCGAGGTGAGATCGCGATGAACGGCGCGGACCTGGCGATCTTCTTCCCAGCGCGAAGCATTGGGACGACGGCCCGGGAACCATTGCACGTTCCAAAACGTAGCGGTGATGGACGAGGCGGATTGAGGCGCCGGGTTTGGTTGAGCAAAGAGTGTCGGGACGAAAAACGTCGAGACAAATAGCGGGAGGAGAACTCGGGGGAGCATGGAGAACGGTAGCCGCGGTCGCGGCAAAATCGAATATCGAAGCACGAAATTCGAAACAAATTCGAATCAGCGAAAAGCAGGAATGATCGAAACGGCGCGAGCTGCCGTTTGAAACATTTCGGCGGCCGTGAATTTGGGAATTGTTTCGAGCTTCGGATTGGAAAGCCCGGCCTCGCTCGCTGCGCGAGCTGTGTTACGGCGAGTTTCGAAATTGGCCGACCCAGCACGCCGACCGAGCGGCGTGGCTACAGCGCTAGCCCGGCTTTACGATCTGGCGCAGTTGCTCCACCGCGGCTTCCTCGGCTTTCGTTTCGTCGCTGTAGCCCCACGCGACGATCTCCAGCATTTGGGTTCCGACGTCGCGCTTTCCGCGTTTCACGGCTTCGAGCCGGCCGGAGGCGGTCCAGTTTTCCTCATTCAACGTCTCGGGATTCGGCGGCGTGCCGTCCCAATAGCAATAAAAAACGTGGAGCGGCCGTCCGCCGTTCTCGAACGCGTAAGAGCGGATCGGCAAGGGAACGCCGTTGACGGTCAGCAATTTGTTTCCCACCGAGCCGCGCAATTTCATTCCGCTCGCCGGCAGGCAAATATCCGGGCGATGGTTCTTGATGAACAAACCAGCCGTGCGGCCGGGGAGCCATTTGAAGAAATACATGCTCCAATTATGGCCATCGGGTCCGGTCCAATCGCCACCGCCCCCTTCATTGTAACGGAGGAGTTCCTGGGCGCTCTCGGCGACCGGGACTTGTTTCCAATTCGTGGCTTGCGTCGGCCAGGCGATCGTCCATGGGGCAAGCTGGGCCATGCGGGCTTCGTTGACCCGATACCAGATTTCGGTGCCGGCTTCGGCGAAGAGGGTGAGAACAAGGAGCGAAACTAGAACGACACGCGACACCCGGAAGGCCGGGCTCGACCACGCCGCCGGCGCGGAGGGCACCTGAGTTTTCCCGCGCAGCAGAAAAGTCAGGCCCCAAAGCCCGAGCAGACAGATCATCAAAATCGTGTGGCCCGCCGGATCGTGCCAGCTCTTGATCGCCCCGATCCCCCGCTCCGCGCCGAGCCAGACAAGAAGAAAGGTGCGGATGAGGTTGCAGAAGAAAGCGAGGAAGGCGCCAGCGATGATCAGCGCGATGCGGCGCAGCGGCGAGAAATCGTAAAATTCTCCCAGGAACAGCGAGACCATGAAGGTCGCCTGCAAGGAGCGGATGCCGGTGCAGGCTTCGTCGATGCCGACAAAGCCGGAGCCGACTTCAATGACGTTGCCCAATTGCACCGCCGGGGTTCCGATCGCGTTCAGGAATTCGACATTGATGAGCGCGTCGGCGCGCATCAGGCCCTGAATGACCAGCTGTTCGAGACCGGTCGGCCACGGAACTGCGACAAAAAAGAAGAGAATGGGAAAAGCGAAGTGCCGCACCCAGCGCATTCCACCCGCGAGATACACGCCGGCGGCGGAGATGATCGCGGCGCAAATCGCCATCGACCAACTGAGCAGACGCCAGTCCGGATTCGCCTCCTGGATGAGACGGATCGGAGCCAGGAGCAACGCCATGAAAATGATGATTGCCCCGAAGAGGACCGTGGCTCGCGGGGCCGATGGGGCCGGCGCGGTTTCCCAGCGCCGCCAAAAAACATACGCCGCCAGCAGCGGAACCGCCCAGCCGTAGCCGTATTGCGGATTGATCGACCACTCGAAACGGAGCCGCGAAGCCAGCTCGAGCCAGACCAGGCCGAAAATGGCCACGGCGATCCAATCGATCGTCCGCGGAATCTTCGCGGTTTTGGGCAGCTCCTGAGTAACGACGGCGTTCATGCTGGATTGCGGCCCCCGATTCAGCAGGATACGAGCCGGGACCCGCTCCGCCAAAGTCGTGGCTCGCCGGCTGCTTCGGAGGCAATTTCTGGTTTCATTTCACTTCGCCGGCCCGCGGGCACGTTGACATTGAGGCCGGCCATAGAAAGCTTCTTCAACTTTGGAACATCCTCACGACAAAATCGAGCGCTCGATCATCAAGATGATCGCCTGGACCGTTGGGCTGATCGTCCTTTTGTCGGTCGGCGGCGTGGTGGCTTACAAACAGTTTCGCGCCTGGCAGCAGCGTCGCCTGATCGCGGAAGCCAACGCTCTCGTCAACGAGGGCGATTACCGGCGCGCCAGTCTCGATGCCCGGCGCCTGCTTCAGATCAATCCGGAGAGCGCCGAGGGATGTCGAATCATGGCGCGACTCAGCGAGAAAGCCGGGTTGCGCTCCGCCCTGGAGTGGCGCCGCCGCGTCATGGAGCTGGGCCAGGCGACACCGAACGACCTGATCCTTCTCGCGCGCGCGGCGGTCCGCTTCGACGAGCGGTCGACGGCCGACGTGGCGATGTCCAAGTTGCCGGAGAGCGCGAAGAATACCGCGGATTATCACGCCTTGCTGGCAGACATCGCTCTCGCCCAACGCGACGGCGTCGAGATGGAAAAGCAGCTCAGCGAAGCGAACCGGCTCGATCCCGCGAACAAGGATTACCTCATGCGCCTGGCCTCTTTGCGCCTCGGGGCGAACGACCCGGCGATTCGCTCCAAGGGGAGAGAGACTCTGAAGGCGATGCAGGATGATCCGGCCACCCGCCGGGAAGCCACCCGCTACCTGGCGGAAGACGAGTTGCGCCAGGGCAACGCTCTGGACGCTCTCGAACTCGCCCGGCAACTGGACAGTTTCCCCGGAAAAACGTTTAACGATCGCCTCCTTCTGCTCAGCGCCCTCCAGGCCACCCTCGACTCGGGATTCCGCCCGTTCCTCGCCGAGATGCAAACCTCCTCGATGGAAGAACCCGAGCGCGTCGGCACCCTGATTTCGTGGATGAACACCCACAAAATGTCCGCGGAAGCGGTCGCCTGGAGCGCGAAACTGCCGCCGGGCCTCATCGGTTCGAAGCTGGTCCAGATCGCGCTCGCGGATGCGCTGGTCACGGAAAAGGACTGGCGCGGTTTGCAGCGCCTCACCAATTCCGGCAACTGGGGCACGGTGGATTTTCTCCGCAACGCTCTCGCCGCCCGCGCGTTCCGGGAACAGGGCAACACGATCGATTCCAACGCCCAGTGGGCTGAGTCCATGAAAAAGGTCGCGGCCGATTCGCGCCACATCATGATGCTGGCGGAGACCGTCGAAAAATGGGGATGGCGCAGTGAAGCGATCGAGCTGCTCTGGCTCATCACCAAGGACCCGATCAAGGGCGACGAAGCGTTGCGCACGCTCTCCCAGTATTTCGCCAAAAAAGCGGACACGGAGAACCTCTATCGCGTCATGCTCCACAACCTTGAGATGCACCCCGACGACAAGAACGTGCAGAATAATTTCGCGCAACTGGCGCTCCTCCTGGGCTTGAACGCCGAGCGCGGCCAAAAAATCGCGCGCGAGGTTTACGAAAAGGATCCCAAGAATGCCGCCTACGCTTCGACTTATGCCTTTGCTTTGCACACCCAGGGCGACTCGAAGAAAGCACTCAAAGTGCTCAATACCCTGACGGATGAGCAGCTTCACCAGCCGGAGATCGCCGCTTATTACGGCGTCATCCTGGTGGGGGCGGGCGAAGCCGCACGCGCCCCGGAATTTCTCGATCTCGGTGAGAAAGCGCCCAATCTTCTGCCCCAGGAAAAAGCCCTGATCGAAAAGGCGCGCCGTTCGCTGGCGCAACCCTAAAAGTTGGGCCATATTACGCCCGCACACATCTCGCGGGCCGATTCAGATTAGGCAACCTCGCTTGTTCTATGGCCCGGCGCAGCTCTCCGATGAAACCCGGAACTTTCACTCACACTATTGCAGTTTTGCTGTCGTCGATTTCGGCGCTCTTCACCCATAGCGCGCCGGCCGCGGTGCCTTCGACGAAAGTGAAGCTGAGCAAAAAATCGAGCAAGCCGCAGGATGACAACTCGGCCAGGCTCGACCCGATCTCCTTCACGCCGGCGGTGAGCGCCGATCCTCCTCTTGCCCAACCGGCGGAGCGTTTCCCCTGGAAAAAGGAAATCGTCACGACGGTCTTCTGGATCGGAGAAAAACCGAGCGCGAACAATCCGGTCCCGAACCGCTCCAGCTCATGGGACGGGAACTGGACGAAGAACTACGGCGGGTTCGACGATCCCGAGAAATCGCACCGGCGCGACTTCATTCCGGCGAAGTTCACGCCGCGCCAGAACCCATTCTATTGCGCGCTGCCTTACAACGACAAATCCAGAGAGGGGCACAGGCCCGAAGCGCCGCGCGTTGTTCCGTGGTTCAGGGAGGCGTATCAAGGCCCGGGAGTTTCCACCTGCAAAGGCCGATGGATCGCGATCCGGAAAGGGAACAAAGTCGCCTACGCGCAGTGGGAAGACGCCGGCCCGTTTCGGACCGACCACTGGCAATACGTCTTCGGGAACGAACGGCCCAAGCCGAATTTGAACAAGGGCGCCGGCCTCGACGTTTCACCTGCGGTCCGGGATTACCTCGGGATGGAAGAGACCGACGTGACCGACTGGAAATTCGTCGAGTTCAGCGAAGTGCCGCACGGCCCGTGGTCGAAGCTCGGCGACAACAACACCTTTGTTATCAACGCCCGCAAAGCCGAGACCGCCGTCGTTTCCGCGAATCCGACGCCGGGCGGCGTGATTGTGCATCCGTAATCAGGCGCCCAATGCCGTGATCTCAGCGGAAAGGTCCTTTCCAGCTGATCTCGTCAGTGCCTGACCAGCCATCCACGAAGGTGTTTGGCGACCATTGTTTTGCTCGCCACCGGAAGTTTCTGCGCCCATTGCCGTTGACCCGGACGCGGTAGCTGCGCGCTCCAGGAAAAGGAAGATCGACCAGTTCAACCTTGAGCCGGTTCCCGGTTTGGTGATTAATCAGGGACAGAGTATAGTGCGGCGAATCCAGGGAGGGACATTCCCCCCTTCTTCGCGGCCCGACCCTCAAATGAACAGCCCCGAAGACAGTTTCCCAACCTCGACGAAACCCCACGTGCACGTGCACGTGTTTTCGTCTAATTCTCGTTAGATGCTGGCGCGTTTTCTTGTCTTCTTTGCATCCGTTGCGATTGCCAAGGCGGCAGATGATCTGCCCGGCCACGTAACGATTCTGCCGACATCAGAAGGGCCGAAGATCATCAAGCAGTGTTCTCGCACCGACCCTGCAGAAGTGACCGGCTTCTGGCTGCCATTGCCTGCCGATGTTGCAGCATCTGAGAAGACTTTGCCTCAGCTGCTCCGTAAAAGCGGGCACACGATTAATCTCGGCCATTCATACAGACAGTACATAGGCATCGTGTCACACGGAAAGAAGCTCATCTATGTAAATGCATTTTCCGAGACTGTGTTAGTTCATCCGCCTTTGCGTAGGAGTTGGAAGAGAGAGGCCATGGTCATATGTGATGGTGGCGATGTGTTCTGGGGGGTAGAGTTCGATCCAGCGACGAGAGTGTTTACTCATCTTGAATTCAACGGAAGCATCTAACCAGACGGTGCCGTTTCGACAGGCTCAAGGCCCTGAGCAAGCCGAAGGGGAGCGAACGGCGACTCGTCTTGTCTCCACGCTCGCTCTCGGTCGCCGTTGCTCATCTTGTTCTCGTTAGGCCTACGAAAACGCTTATCATGAAAATCACGATTGTTCTTTGTTGTGTAGCGATGTCTTGTGCATTTGCGCACCCACCCGAACGGCTGGTCGAGGGCCATGGCGACAAGGCGGCCCAGGCGCTCGATCGAGCGCTCAAGCCTATAACCGCGAAAGCCAAAGCCACTTTTCCCCAAGCGAAGAAACGATTTCTTGCCGGTCTGCCAGCGGGAGAGAAATTCTACGTCCTGACCCGTCTCTATGGAGACCACGGCGCGAGGACCGAGGACGTATATGTCGTGGTGCGCGAGATTGCCGGGGGAGAAATCCGCGGCGTTATCGACAGCGACGTGCTCCTCGTGAAAGCATATAGGAAAGGACAGCTTCTCGCTTTTCCCGAAGCGCGATTGATCGATTGGTCGATTTTGCACACGACCGGTGTCGAAGAAGGCAATCTGGTTGGGAAGTACTTCGACAGTCACCACAAATAGGCCTAACCAAGCGATGCCGTTTCAACAGACGCAAGGCCCTGAGCAAGCCGAAGGGGACCGAACGGCTGGCAGCTTTGATTCCTGACCTTCCATGAAATTCCACCCTCAACCCGCAGCCACGCGCTCTCCCGCCAGCCGTCCTCATCTGGTTCTCGTTAGATGACTCGCGCACTCCTCGTCGTGCTGACAACTCTCGTAGCTGCCTCGATGTTCGCGGCAGGCTCGAAGTTGTTTCCGTTTAAGTCCGTCGTCCGACGGGGGGACGCGATCGAAGCCACGCTTCCTGCGGATGCGCATTGGCTCGTCGAATCACCTCCTGCAGAGCCCCGGCTCGCCAAGCCACATGAGATCTTCAGACTCTCCGCGGGTGAGTCGCTCCGACTAGTCGAGCGGCATTCGAGCTATCGCATCACCGCGCACATCTCGAAGGAATCATCCGGTCTCATGGTCGAGAACACGATCGACGCGCATTCATTCGGCGGCAGCACCAAACTAAAAACATATTTTATTCGAGCGCGATGAGCATTGCAGCCCAGTCATCCGACCAAGCGATGCAGCGAACGCCTGCCAGTCGCTCGCTCCACTTTTTACATGACTAACCCATTCCACCTCCGATCAACGCTCGCTCTCAGTAGGCGTCGCTGCTCTTGTTCTCGTTAGATGCTGTGATGCCACGCAAATGAATTCGCATTGGCTCACCATCGCACTACGCATCATCGGAGCGATTTTCCTCGCCATCGGTGCTGTCAAATTCTTGTCCACCTTGTCGTTCCACACGGAGGAGGAGATTACGCCTACGGGAGTGAGCATCGATCACATGGTAGGCTTCGGGCACATTTCGCTTGTTCCATTTCTGATCGGGGTCGCGCTTATCGCTTGCAGTTTCATGATTTCACGCAAGAGAGTTTGACCCGCTCGGATCTAACCAGCCGATGAAGCTAACGTCCACCGCGCGGATGAGTTCAGGGGGCTTTTGCAGAGCTAGTTTACTCTCCTTGCTGCACCGCTCCGCCTCCAGTGGCCGCAGCTTATCTTTTTCTCGTTAGACGTGAACGCAGACGAGGCGATTGACCGCGCGATCAGGTTATTGCCGGTGAACAATATTTTTCGTGATGGGCGAGCAGACATCCCGGTGGTATTCCTGCTTCGCGCGGCGGATTGGCGACCGCTGAAAGCGCCTTGGTGGCGAGGCAAAGAAGTCTCTATTGTTGGCGCCGACTTCAGTGGAAATTTCTTTTTGCGGCATTGTGATGGCACGATTCGCTATTGGGATCACCGAGCGGAGGCCGAGAGAGTAATTGCCCGAAGTGTCCGCGAGTTTGTCGCACGCCTGGTCGAGTGAGAACGTCTAACCAGTCGCTGGAGCGAACGCCGACCTACATTTATCTCGTGAGCATGGTTCTCGCGTTGCCGACCACGTGGATGCTCGTTGGTGTATCGGGGCACGATGTTCCCGGGATGATCTCGATGATTGTGATGGTCGTTTGTATCTTCGCCTGGCTGGCCCTCCTCTCCTGGATTAGGCGGCGCATCATTCGCCGCAAACAACATGGCACGCCAACCATCTAACCATGCGGTGGAGCGAACCGCCTCCCGCTGTGCATCTTCGATCTTTGAAACAAAGACCCGTTCACTGCGATTCACGCTCGCTCTCGGCGGCGGTCGCTCATCTTTTTCTCGTTAGACGTAATGAGCAGCGCTAAAATCCACCGTTGCCATGTTTGCGGAGCGCAGCCCTCCACGCATGTCGTCGAACTCGAGGTAGATGGTAAACGATTCAAGTCTCCGCAGCATTTCGTCTTCGCCTACCGCGAGCCACACAAGCCGCTCGGTCTATGCAATCTTTGTTTCGAGGCTGGACGGTTCGATGGCTTCTCGGTCGAGGAGATCGCTTACTTTCACGAAGAGTTCGTTAAACAAGATGAATCGCCAAACGTCTAACCATGCGATGCCATTTTCGACCAGCTCAAGGCCCGGAGCTCGCCGAAGGGGAGCGAACGGCGGGGTGATGGAGTGATAGTGATTGGTGACTAGTGATTGGTGAATGGTGTAGAGGATGGAGCAGTGGAGGAATGGAACAATGAAGACCGCTAATCCAGGCCCGAGAGGCGTTGACGAATACATCGCGGGGTTCCCGGCTGAGATCCGGGAGCGGTTGGAAAAGGTGAGAGAGGCAATTCGCAAAGCGGCGCCGGCCGCGGAGGAAAGGATCAGCTATCAAATGCCGGCGTTTTTTTTGAACGGGGTCCTCGTCTATTTTGCGGCCTTCAAGAAGCACATCGGTTTTTATCCGAGAAATACGGCCATTCGAAAGTTCAAGAAGGAGCTGGCTCCCTTTACGGGGGCAAAATGCACGGTGCGATTTCCGTTCGATAAGCCGATCCCGATTGGATTGATCGGCAGGATTGTGAAGTTCAGGGTGAGGGAGAATTTGAAGGGGTAGCGAGAGCGGCGACCGCTGCGCTTGCTGCGCGCACCACCTGGCAAGGGGAGCGCTTGCCCTCCAAAAAAGAATTGCCCGCCTTACTCGAAGCGGAAGGAGCGCAAAATATCGGCGCTCTCGCCTTTGACGCCGAGATCGTCGGCGCTTTTGACGTCGCGACCGAGAGAGGTGCCGAGAAGGAGAATGGTGACGCCATTCTTTTTCCCGGAAGGATGGACGACGATGGTCTTGCCCCAGATCTGGGTTTTGCCGGGATCGTTGAAGTCCGCTTGGAATAATGCGGCGCGGCTTTTTATTCCGGCGACGGTTTCCGGCATGCGCTTGAGCTCCCGGTAGTTGTGAAAACTCCCGCCGAGCTGCTTCCCGAGGTCGTCGAGCAACGTGTCGTAGAGGGCGTCGCTCTGCCTATCCGGCGGGTTAAACCAGGCGTAGCCGACGGCGAAATTCTCCGCCGTGTTCCCCTTCCCTGCCCCGGTGTATTTCTCGACCTTGACGAAGTTAATGTTCGACTGCGGTTGAACCTCGAAGCTCTTGGGATAATCGAAACTGAAAGCGACAAAGTTCGCTTGCAGGCTCTCGGGCAAACTGGATTTCACGTTCGTATACGTCTTCCACCCGGCCTTCGGCGATCTGGTCTCGTTGTCACCGCTGGTGGTTGGAGTGGTGGGAGCGGTCTCCTTCTCGTCGATCGATTTGAGGGCGGACTTAAAGTCGGTTTTGAATTCAGAGACTTTTTGTTTTGCGCGGTAGGTAGCCATCGTCACGACGACGATCGCGATGATGATGAGGGTGAGGCATCCGCAGCCACCGAGGAGCCAGGGCATGGGACTTCTTTTTGGGGGCTGACCGGGCGGCGGCGTGTAGATGGGCGGTCGCGGCGGCGGCGGGGTTGAGGAAAGCGGAGGGCTCGGAGGCACGGGCGACGGGGGCGGCGGGGGAGCCGGCGGGGGAACCGGCGGAGGCGGCGCGGGAGGAACGGGAGGTTCAGGGGAAGCGGGTGGCGGCGTAAACGGCGGCGGCGGTGGCGGGGGTGGCGTGGAATCGCCCGGAGTTGGGAGATTTGGCTCGGAAGGATTCGCGGGTTCGGTCATGGCCAATGGGATACGACGCGAGGCCGATCTTGTCAGGCAGGCGCGAAACCGTCAAGGTATCGAAAAGGCGTCCGCAGACCGCGGACGTTTGCGAACCTTAACCAACACACCGCTCACTCTCCTCAGACCAAGCAACCTCATGAAAAGTTATTTCTTCAAATCTCTCGCGCTCATTTTTGTTTTGGGCGTCGCGGCTTCGCCAACTACGAGCAGCGCCCGGTCGATGGCGGACATTCCCGGCATGCCGATCGCCGGGTTACGGGTGTATATGCCGGCGGAAGCGTACGCGAAGCTGATCAGCGCGCCGGTCAAAGCGTGGGTTCTGGTGCGTGGCCAGATTATCAACAACCACGTTAGCGGGGCGCGCGTGTCCCACTCGGAGGCCAACGGCGTTTATGACAAGATCGCGATGCAAATGGCGAATAGCATGGAGGTTGCTTCGGACACCACCTCCAGTCGTCTTGCGAGTAACGTGAATATTTACGTTGTGATCTTTGGCTTGCCGGACGGAAGTGAAGACGCCTTCGCCCTTGCCCAAAATGACACGGTCGGCGCGGCCAACCTGATTTATGCGCGCTCGATCATGATGCGGCATTTGGGATTGGCGAACGGGGCGAAGCCGAAGTCGAAGAAGAAGTAAGGAGGAAATCTCGAAATCCGAAATTAGAAGCTCGAAACAATGATCAAAGCTTCGAACTCGGAATGTTCGAGACTGTCGCGGCCGGTTTGTTTCGGCTTTCGAAATTGCCGTGCGGCGCCACGGAAAAACGGCGATTGCCAATCACCGCTCCTTGAAACTAATGCCCGCAGCTCGCGGCGATCGCCAATCGTTTTGCCCATTCGGTGATTTCCTAAAATTCGGGTTTGTTTCGGGTTTCGAAATTTGAATTTCGAATTTGGCGCCCGGCGATTGCAAATGGCCACTCCTTGATGCTAGCGCGTCGGCGCCAGCGGCGGCTGCGTCGTCGTTGGCTTGGCGCCGGCGCGCTTGAGCAGGCTGAACAAATCGCTGTCCGTGGCGAGAATGAGGGTCGATTCCTTCGTCAGAATCCGGCGATAGGTTTCCATGCTCTTGATGAAAGTGTAGAACTCCGCCGCCTGCGCGTTTTGGGTATAGGCCCGCGCATAAATCTCCGTCGCTTTCGCATCGGCTTCACCGCGGATTTCCTGCACTTTCCGATAGGCCGTGGACTGGATCTCATTCAGGTCGCGCTCCTTCTGGCCGGCGATGCGGGCCGCTTCCCCCTCGCCTTCGGAACGAAAACGCTGCGCAATCTGCCGGCGCTCGCTGATCATGCGCTGGTAAATCCGGTCGAGCACGTCCGGGTTGTAATTCACCCGGCGCAAACGCAGGTCGAGCAGCTCGACGCCAAATTCTTTCAATTTCACCGCTGCGGCCTTCTTGATTTCGTCCTCGATCTTTAACCGGCCGAAAGCGATCGGCGGCAGCACCCCGATCGTCCCCATTCCGACCGGGCCTGCTTTCAGGCTCTCGTCATGGAGCGGCTTGCGCTCCTTGTCCGTGCGCACGATCTCGATCAGGTCATGCTTCGCGATCGCGTTCCGCGTTTCGCTTCCCAGAATATCTTCGAGCCGCGATTGGGCGCTGCGTTCATCGCGCAACCGGACAAAGTAGGTCATCGGATCGGAAATCCGCCAGCGGCCGTAGGTGTCGACGTGGATGTAGGTTTTGTCCCGAGTGGGAATCGCCACCGGCAGGCCGTCCCATTCCAGGAAACGTTTGTCGATCCGGTTCACATCCTGAATCAGCGGGAGCTTAAGATGCAGCCCGGGCTCGGTAATCGGTTCGCCGATCGGCTTGCCGAACTGGGTGATGATCACCTGCTCGATTTGGTGGACGGTATAAAAACAGCCCAGCACAAGCCGGAACGCCAGGAACGCGCCGAAGATAATCGCCATCCAGAGACAACCGCGCTTGTTCATCTCACCTCCGGCGGTTTGGTTGAGAGGGGGAGAATCGGCAACAGCTGCTTCAGGGAATCGTCGATGATGATCTTTGGTCCCATCGAAGGGAGGACCTCGCCCATCGTCTCGAGGTAAAGACGCGTGCGCGTGATTTCAGGCGCTTTGATGTATTGCTGCAGGATCGCGTTGAACGAAGCAACGTCGCCTTCCGCTTCGTTGACGCGCTTGAAACGGTAACCTTCCGCGCCGCGAATGGTTTGGTCGGCCTGGCCGCGCGCTTTCGGCACCGCTTCGTTGTAATCGCCGTTGGCGACATTGATCGCATTTTCCCGGTCCTGCTGGGCGCGGTTCACTTCGTTGAAGGAGGCCTGCACTTCCCGGGGAGGATTCACGTTCTTCAGCTGCACCTGATCGACCCGGACCCCGAGCTTGTAGCGCGTGGCGAGCTCCTGCATCCGGGTCAGGGCGGAAATCTCGATATCCTGGCGGCCAATGGTGATGACTTCGTCGACCGTGCGGTCGCCGATGACTTCGCGCATCGAGGCCTCGGAGAGATCGCGCAGGGTCTGGCCGGGATTGCGGACATCGAACAGGTATTCCTTGGGATCAGCGATCCGGTATTGGACCACCCACTCGACCAGGGCCGCGTTCAAATCGCCGGTGACCATCGATTTTTCCTCCACCTGCTGCATGGTCGGCTGGTCGGGATTTGTGTAACCGGAAGTGTAAAATCCGAACTCGAGTTTCAACTGCCGCCGCGTGGGCAGCACCGTCACTTCATCGACGCCGAGCGGTATCTTGAAGTGCAGACCGGGCTCGACGGTCTTGAGGAACTTGCCAAAACGGAGCACCACCCCTTCCGATTCAGCCGGGACAGTATAATACGAAGTCCAGAGAACGATGAGCGCCGCGATGATCACCACGGCGACCCCGATCAGCCGCATCGGAGGCCGCGGCAGGTTCAGATTTATGACGGCGGGCGGTTGATTACTCATCGGGACGAAGAACGCCGGCTTCGGAGCGGCACGGCGATTTCCGGGAAAGCTAAACGGGCGGCAGCTACAAGCGAAGCGCAAAGTTGCCGATCGACGGAAAGGCCTGCCAAAACCGGATTTAAGAAACACTCGCCTTGCCGTCGAGATTCGAATAGGTTTTCAGACCCCATGAAGAGAACAACCGAAGAAGTCGCGACCACGATCGAAGGGTTCGTCAACGGGACCGGTCGGCAATGGGATTGGGACGGGTTCACTTCCATCCGGATTGACGATCCGGAGCTGGAAAAAATTCGCCAGCGCTGCATCGCGGTGCGGGACGAATTCCCGCCCCAAAATCCGGCCGATTACTGCAGTCCCGCCGGCATGGACGCCATGCGCAAGCTGGCGGAGGGACTCCAGGCCCGGACCACCTGAGCGGCGGCGCAAAACGAAGTTGTAGCGACGGCGCTGTGTCGGCGTTCGGTCGCGCAACCTGTTATGAAGCGTGCTCACGGCGACTGAGCGCCGTGGCCACAGCGCTCTCTCGCAATCAACCCGGGAAATGATGCGAGGACGAATCTATCGAACGGTCCGCGGAGGCGTGATTTTTTTGCCGGCTTTTCTTTTCCTCTGCGCGCTCGGGCTGCCGTTCATTCCGGGCGCCATGGGGTTGTTCACCACGGGCTCTGGGCCATGGTACCAACCGGTCACGGCGGCGCTTTTTTTCGCAGCCCTGGTTTACGGTTATCCCGTTAAACTTTTCTGCACCCGACTCGTGAGCGACGACATGTTTTTGTCGCCCGGCTATTACCTTGTGTTCGCGGTTTACACCGTGCTCTGGATGCTCCTCCTCCGGTCGGCCTTCCGGTTCTTCGAACAAGATGCTAAAAAGCCGGGCTGATGGATTACTTCGACGAAGATAAAGTCCGGCAGCTTCTCGGGATCGACGCGTTGATCTCGGCGATGCGTCAGGTCCTGGCCGAGTTCTCGGCGGGAAAGTGGCAACAACCTTTACGCGGTGTGCTCGCCCAGAATGGCGGCTTTTTCGGCGTGATGCCGGCGTCGGGTGAGTCGATGGGGATCAAGATGGTTACATTTTATCCCGGCAATACCGACCTGCCGACGCACATGGCGGTCATCGCGTTGTTCGATCCGAAAACGGGGGAACCGCTCGCGCTCATGGATGGGCGTTACATTACGGAGATGCGGACGGCAGCGGTGTCGGCCGTGGCGACGGATGCGCTGGCCGCATCGGATGCGAAAGTACTGACACTGCTCGGCGCAGGGGTGCAGGCCGGCGCGCATCTGGAGGTACTGCGGCATGTGCGGCCGTTCGAGGAAGTGCGGGTCTGGAATCATCACCGGGAGAAAGCCGAGGCGTTCGCGGCCGAGCATGGGATCAAGGCGATGGAAATCGAGGAGGCCGTCCGCGGGGCGCATGTCGTCGTCACAGCGACGAGTGCGCGCACACCGATCCTGAAAGGCGAATGGCTCAACCCGGGAACGCACGTCAATGCCGTCGGCGCGTCGCGGCCGGACTGGCGGGAATTGGATGATGACGCGATGAAGAATGTGCTGATCGTGGATTCGTACGAAGGCGCGCGAAAGGAATCCGGCGACGTGATTCTTTCCGGCGCGACGCCTTTCGCTGAATTGGGCGAAATTCTAAACGGAACGAAGCGGATCGAGCCGGGTGTGACAACGGTTTTCAAGTCGCTCGGGATGGCGGTAGAAGATGTGGCGGCGGCGAGATTGGTTTACGAAGCTGAGCAAGCTTCAAGGAGCGGCGGTTTGAAACCGCCGTCCTAACGTCGGATTAGCCGTAATCGGCGATTTCAAATCGCCGCTCCTTGAAGTCGCACGCGATTCTACGATAAGCTGAGAAATGGACGCTGTGCGGCGCATCGAGCTTTCCGAAATCCAGGAAGCACGGAAACGAATTGCTGGAACCATTGTTCGGACGCCGCTGGTAAAGCTCGAGCTGGGGCCGGGCTTCCCCGATATCCGGCTGAAGCTCGAAAACCTCCAGCCCATCAACGCCTACAAATTGCGCGGCGCGGCAAACGCGGTGGCGATGCTCTCGGACGAAGAACGCAAACGCGGCGTCTGGACCATCAGCGCGGGTAACGCCGGCCAGGGCGTGGCTTACGCAGCGAGAAAAGCGGGCGTCCCGAGCACTGTTGTCGCCATCGAGACCGCGCCGAAAGCGAAGCTCGAGCGGATGCGCGCGCTCGGAGCAAAATTGATCACGGTGCCGTACGAAGTGGCCTGGCGCGCGCTCGACGACCGTGCTTATCCCGGCGCGGAAGGGACGTTCGTGCATCCCTTCGACGACGATAATTTCATCGCGGGCCACGCCACGATGGGCCTGGAGATTCTTGAGGACGAACCAGAAACCGCGGCGGTGATCGGCGGCATCGGCGGCGGCGGGCTCATCACCGGCGTGGCGAGCGCGATCAAAGCGTTGAACCCGGAGGTGAAAGTGTTCGGCGCGGAACCGGAGACGGCGGCGCCGGCCGCGTTGTCGTTCGAAAAAGGTTCGCCGCAGGTTTTCAAAGGATGGCAATCGTCGTTCGTCGACGGCGCCGGCGGGCAGAGCATGTTTCCGCGGATGTGGGACAGAATGAAGCCGCTGGTGGACGGCTACATTGTGGTCACCCTCGATGAAACAAAAGCAGCCATGCGGATGATGGCGGAGAAAGCACGGGTGATCGCCGAAGGCGCCGGCGCGTTGCCGCTGGCCGCCGCCCTGACTGGAAAGGCTGGGAACGGCCCGATCGTCGCGATTGTTTCCGGCGGCAACATCGATTTGCAGAAGTTCTTCGAACTAATCGGAACAACCATATGAAAAGAACCATCGTGTTATTGATCGCAGTTCTGTTACTCGCGCTCGGTCTCACCGGGGTGCTCTGGCCGGCG
Source organism: Chthoniobacterales bacterium (assembly GCA_035274845.1). Taxonomy (NCBI): domain Bacteria; kingdom Pseudomonadati; phylum Verrucomicrobiota; class Spartobacteria; order Chthoniobacterales; species Chthoniobacterales bacterium. The sequence continues at coordinate 18,887 of DATENU010000021.1, read as the reverse complement.
GGTTTGACGGGCCTGGCGAGATGGACCTTCTCGCCCCAGGGCCTTTACACCGGCGCGGGAGTCCGGGTGCTGATTGGCGCGCTGCTCATTGTCGCCGCCGGCGCGACCGCCATGCCGAAAACGGTGCGAGTGATCGGCGCCATCATTTTCGTCGCGGGAACATTGACCGCGTTGCTTAGTGTCGAAACCGCCCAGCGCATGGCGGCCTGGTTTTTCGACAATGGGGAAGATCGCCTCCGGATGGTCGCGTGCCTGCCGCTGGCGGTCGGACTTTTTCTCGGCGGCATAACCTTCTTTCGAAAAAAACCGTAACGCCCAGTTTTACCCGGATAAGCACGATGAAAGACATGACCCAGGGTTCGGTGACGCGTCACCTGCTGCACATGGCCTCCTTCATGGCGGTGAGCATGGTGGTCCAGACCCTGTATCTCCTGGCCGATCTTTACTGGGTCGGCCGCCTCGGCAAGGAAGCGATCGCGGCCGTCGGGCTTTCCGGCAACCTGATGATGTTCGTCGTCGCGCTGACCCAGATGCTGGGCGTGGGAACGACCACGGTCATTTCGCACGCGGCCGGCCGCAAGGACCAGGCGCATGCGGAGTTGTGCTTTAACCAATCCTTCGTGCTCTCCGCGACGGCAGCGCTGATCTTTGGGCTTTGCTCATTTTTCCTGCGCCATCAATACAGCGTCGCGATGAGCGCCGATGCCCTGACGGCGAGCCTGGCGGAAAGCTATCTCTCGTGGTTCATCCCTTCGTTGATGCTGCAATTCTCGCTGGTCGCGTTAGGCTCCGCCCTCCGGGCCACGGGCATCATCAAGCCGGCCGTGGGATTGCAGGTGTTGAGCGTGATTCTCAACATGATCCTGGCGCCGCTCTTTATTTTCGGCGTCGGGCCGTTTCCGAAAATGGGCGTCGCGGGAGCTGCCTTCGCGACGTTTGTGTCCATCCTGATCGCGGTCGTTCTGATGGTCGTCTATTTCGAACGCAGCTTTCGTTATCTGCGTTTTCGCGTTTCGCAGTGGCGTCCGCAGATGAAGATCTGGTGGTCGATGCTGCGGATTGGGATTCCGGCGGGAGCCGAGTTTGCCTTGATGGCGGTCTACATCGTTGTCGTTTACGCCATCATCCGCCCGTTCGGCGCCGCCGCGCAGGCCGGCTTCGGAGTCGGCGCCCGCGTCATGCAATCCATGTTCCTGCCGGTGATCGCAGTCGCGTTCTCGGTCGCGCCCGTCGTCGGGCAAAACTTCGGCGGCCGCCGGGCCGATCGGGTGAAGCAGACGTTTTATTCGGCGGCGTGGATCACCACCGCCATCATGATTTTGCTGACAATTTTTGCCCAGATCGAAGCCGGCGTTTTCATTCGCGCGTTCACCAAAGACCCGGATGTGATCGCAGTCGGCGCCGAATATTTGCAGCTCATCTCCCTTAACTTCGTCGCGATGGGACTGATCTTCACTTCATCGAGCGTGTTCCAGGGCATTGGCAATACCTGGCCGCCGCTGATCGCTTCCGCCACGCGCTTATTGCTTTTCATTCTGCCGGCCGTGCTGCTCTCGCGGCTTCCCGACTTCCACATTAAACAAGTCTGGTATCTGTCGGTTGGGTCGGTTCTCTTCCAGGCGGCCGTGAATCTCCTGCTTCTCCGCCGCGAGTTTCAAAAGAAACTGGTCTTTCCCGCCGAGGAAAATATCGGGGCGGTGACCGGGTCAGCGAGCGCTGCCTGAGGAGCAATGAGCCTGCAAAGCCGGCTCGGCTGCTGGTGGATCCGGCTGACGATGAAACGGAAGCCGCCCGGCGAAGCGGCCCTGGTCGATTTTACCCGGCGGCGGTTCAATCCGCCCGGTTGGATTGTCTCGATGCACTCGTTAGGCATGAAGATCGAGCGCGTTGACTCGCCGGTGAAAGGCGAATGGATCTCCGACCCGAAGGCCGCGGCAAGCAATCGGATCATCTACTATCTTCATGGCGGCGGATATATCTCGGGGTCGGCGAAAACCGGGCGGCCGTTGACCGCTCCGCTGGCCAGACAAATGGGCGTCCGCATTTTCACAATCGATTACCGGCTCGCCCCGGAACATCGTTTCCCAGCCGGGCTCGAGGATGTCGTGGCCGGTTATCGCTGGCTTCTGGAAACCGGGATCGAGCCCCGAAATATTTCCGTAATGGGCGATTCCGCCGGCGGCGGCCTGACCCTGGCCCTGGCCATGAAGCTGCGGGATTCGCGGATGCCGTTGCCTGCGGGTCTCGTTTGTCTTTCGCCCTGGACGGACATGACTGGGAACAGCGCGTCCATCAAAGCGAACGCGGAGCGCGACCCGATGTTTGTCGCGGAAGACTGCCTTCGTTATTCGAGCGCGTATCTGGGCGAACATTCGCGCCTCGATCCCCTCGCCTCGCCGTTGCTCGGCGATGTCACGGGCTTGCCGCCGATGCTGCTCCAGGTAGGACGCGACGAAGTCCTGCTCGATGATGCGCGCTCGCTGGACGAAAAAGTGCGCGCGAGCGGCGGCTCGAGTCAGCTCCACGTTTATGACGCCGTTCCCCACGGCTGGCATTTTGGCGCGCCGTTCGTGCCCGAGACCAACGAAGCGTTGCGAGAGATCGCGGAGTTTATTAGACGGCACTAAGCGCTGAACGCGCTTGGGGAAGAACGTTTCTGTAGCGGCGGTCTCTGACCGTCGAACATTTAACGCGAATCCTGCTGTAGCGTCGGTCTCTGACCGTCGAGCATCTAACGCGAATCCCTCGGCGGTCCGAGACCGCCGCTACAGTTTTACTTCGGCGGCACTGGCGGCGCGGGAACTTCGGCGGGCGCGGTCTTCGTTAGGCCACGGCGTTTCAGGAGCGGGGCCACGTCGGGAGCGGCGCCGGTGAAGTTCTTGAACAACACCATGGCGTCGTTGCTGCCGCCGCGGGAGAGCAGCGTCTCACGGAAATGATCGCCATTTTCGCGCTTCAAACCGCCGTGCGCTTTCATCCAGTCGACGCTCTGGGCATCAAGCACTTCGCTCCAGAGATACGAGTAATACCCCGCTGAATAGCCGCCGGCGAAAGCGTGCGAGAAATAGGTCGAACGATAGCGCGGCGGGACCGGCGGATAATCGACGCCGGCCTTCTTCAGCGCTTCGGCTTCAAAAGCGAGCGTGTCCTTCGGCACCTGGTCTGGGCTGAGCTGATGCCAGGCCTGATCGAGGAGCGAGGCGGCGAGGTATTCCGTCGTCTTGAATCCCTGGTTGAATTGCTCCGCGGCCATCACCTTGTCGAGCAGCTCCTGCGGCATTGGCTCGCCGGTCTTATAATGCTTCGCGTAGTTCTTCAAAATCTCCGGCCAGGTCGCCCACATTTCATTCACCTGCGAAGGATACTCCACGAAATCGCGCGGGACACTCGTGCCGCTGAAACGCGGATACTTCACATTCGAGAACATCCCGTGCAGGGCGTGACCGAATTCGTGAAATGCGGTCCGGGTTTCGTCGTAGGTCAGCAGGGTCGGCTCGCCCGCGGGCGGCTTCGGAATATTGAGGTGGTTGGCCACGACCGGTTTCGTCCCGAGCAATCCATTTTGCCCGACGTATTGATTCATCCAGGCGCCGCCCCGCTTGGAAGGACGCGCATAGTAATCCCCGATGAAGAGCGCGAGCGGTTTCCCATCCTTGTCGCTCACTTCCCAGATCCGGACTTCAGGCAGGTAGGCCGGGAGATCTTTCCGTTCCTTGAACGTGATGCCGTAGAGTTTCGTCGCGGCGTAAAATACTCCATCGACCAGGACGTGGTTCAGTTCGTAATAAGGCTTGAGCTGCGATTCATCGAACGCGTAACGCGCTTTGCGCACTTTCTCGGAATAAAAATCCCAGTCGCAGGCGCTTAGTTGAAAACCGCCTTTTTCCTGGTCGATGATCTCCTGCATGTCGGCGGCTTCCTTCTTCGCGTTGGCGACTGCGGCCGGCGCGAGATCGGAGAGAAGTTTATTGACCGTGCCAACATCTTTCGCCGTCTGGTCCTCGAGTTGATAGGCAGCGTGATTCGCGTAGCCGAGCAGGGTGGCGCGTTCGGCCCGTAACTTCGCCGTGCGGCTGACTACTTCCTTGTTGTCGAACTCGCCGCCGTGGCTGTTCCGCGCCAGCGAGGTCTGCATGATCTTTTCCCGCAGGGCGCGATTCTGGAGCGCAGCCAGGGAAGGCTGGCCAGTCGTGTTCAGCAAACGAATCACCCATTTACCTTCCTTGCCTTCATCCTTGGCCGCGGAAGCCGCCGCCGCGATCTGGTTGTCGGACAATCCGGCGAGATCTTCCTTTTTATCGATCACGATCGAGGAGGCGTTCTTTTCCTTGAGAACGTTCTGTTCGAAATCGGTCGAGAGCTTGGCCAGCTCGGCGTTGATCGCTTTCAGACGCGTCTTTTGTTCCTCGTTCAACTTCGCGCCGGCGCGGACGAAATCCTTGTAGTAGCGCTCGAGCAGCCATTTTGATTCCGCGTCAAGGTTGCTCGATTCGCGGGCGTTGAAGAGCGTCTCGATCCGGGCGAAGAGCGCGCTGTTGAGATGAATGGCGTCCGCGTGGGCGGAAAACTTCGGCGCCATTTCCTTGTCGAGCTTCTGCAGGTTCGGATTGGTATTGCAGGCGTTCAGGTTCGAGAAAACGCGCCGGGCCCGGGCGTAGAGCAGGCCCGATTTTTCCAGCGAAACCACGGTGTTCTCGAAGGTCGGCTTGTCGGTTTGCCTCGCGATCGCTTCAGCGTCCTTCAGCTCCTCCGCCATCCCCTGTTCGAGGGCCGGTTGGAAATGCTCGTCCTTGATTTTGTCGAACGGCGGGAGCTGGAACGGGAGGGTGCTTTCGGTAAGGAGCGGGTTGGCGGTCACGTCGTTTTTTTTCTGTGCTGGATCTGGCGAGGACGATGGCGAAGGGTTGGCCGCGCGACAAGGGGTGATGAAGGCGACGCCCAGAACGAGCCCGGCGATGGCGGTGAAGCGGACGAGACCCGAAGCGAATGATGAAGTGTTTTGATGCATAGGATAGACGGCGATTGAAGTGAATCGCCTCGGGGCCGCGAAGCGAAGTGTTCCACTAAAGCAATCGCAGCGCTCGGTGCAAGCGGCCTCGTTTGGCCTTCCGGGGGTTCAACGCCGATGTATCCGGCCCTGGCCACGGCTATGGAACGCCGCTTGCTAAACAAAAGGCGGACAAAATCATTCCACACGTAAACGGCTTCTCCATCTGAATGACTTCATTAGGCCCCCTCCCCGAATCCGATTCTACCGGCACCCAGGATCTGGCACCCGGAGACGCGATTTTCCGCGAATTGTTCGAAGGCGCCCCCATTGGGATGGCGTTGCTCGCGCTCGATGAGCGCTTTCTGCGGGTCAACGCCTCTTTCTGCAACATGGTTGGCTATTCCAAGGAGGAGCTGGCGCAGCGCACGGCCGAGGACATTACCTTTGTCGACGACATCGAGACGGGCCGACAGCTGGCCCAAACCCTGTTGGGTGGAATGACTCGCTCCACCGGCGATAAGCGATACGTCCACAAAAACGGCGAAATCCTCTGGGTTAGCCGCACCGCCAGCATCGTTCGCGACGAAAAAGGCGAGCCGCAGCATTTTCTGTTGATGGTCGAAGACATCTCCGAGCGAAAAGCGACGGAAGCCGCTTTGCGTCAGGCGAAAGAAGAAGCCGACCGGGCCAACCACGCCAAGAGCGAATTCCTTTCCCGGATGAGTCATGAGCTGCGGACTCCGCTCAATTCGATCCTTGGTTTCAGCCAATTGCTCGACCGGCAATCGTCCAGCGAAATCCAGCGAAGCCGCGTTCGCTACATCCTGAGCGCGGGCCGGCATCTCCTGAACCTGATCAATGAAGTCCTCGACATCAGCCGGATCGAAGCGGGCAATTTGCAGTTGTCGCTGGAGCCGGTCTGCGTGGAGGAAGCGATCGCGGAAGCCGTCGATCTCATGCGCCCGCTGGCCGCGGAACGGGCCATTGGCCTCATCGCCTCGTCTTCGCTGGAAACCTCCACCTATGTCCTGGCCGATCGCCAACGGCTCAAACAAGTGCTGCTGAATTTGCTCTCCAACGCCGTCAAATACACAGCGGTGCAAGGCAGCGTCACTCTGTCCTTCACGGAATCCGGTCGGAATTCGATTCGGGTCCAGGTCCGGGATACAGGCGCCGGCATTCCGGTGGAAAAATTAGCGCGGCTTTTTACGCCGTTCGATCGCCTCGGCGCGGAGCAATCCACCGTCGAAGGCACTGGCCTTGGCCTCGCCCTTTGTCAGCGTCTCGTCCAGGCAATGCATGGCTGCATCGGCGTGAACAGCACGCTGGGCAACGGCAGCACTTTCTGGCTGGAACTTCCCCAGGCTGAATCTCCTTTCCAGAAACTTGCCGCCCAGAAAATCGCGGTGGCCGCCGAAGACCCTGCTCCTGATGCGGGGCGGCGCGTTCTCTATATTGAAGACAATTTCTCGAACGTCACGCTCGTCGAGCAAATGCTCGCGGAACGTCCGAACATCGAACTGATCACCGCCATGCAAGGCCGGGTCGGTCTCGAGCTGGCGCGTAAACATTCACCCGACCTGGTGCTGCTCGACCTTCATTTGCCCGACCTGCCCGGTTGGCAGGTGCTTGGCCAGTTGAAAGCCGATCCGGTCACGCGGGACATTCCCGTCATTGTCATCAGCGCCGATGCGACCGCTCCGCAGATCAAACGTCTCCTCTCTTCCGGCGCCCGTGCTTATCTCACCAAGCCCCTGGACATCGCGGAATTTTACCGCGTGATCGAGGAAGCGCTTTACCGCGCGGCCTCCGGAAACGAAGCGGCCGCGGCCTGATTTTGGTGCGGGACGTCCCGGCGTCAGCGCATACCGGAGTCGCAGGTCCAGTTCACCTTCGTCATCTGGCCCTCGACAACGTCGACCTCGAATGGACCATAGTGCCCGATTTTCCGGGCGGGCGAGTTCACGGAGACGGTGTAATGGCCGGGCGGCAGTGAAACGCGAAAGGCGCCTTTCTCGTCTGTGGTGAAGGAGGCGATCGTCGCGTCTGCCTTCTGCACGATGAAAGTGGTGTGCGCGAGCGGAGCGGAGTCGGAACCGCCTTCTCTGGTCGGGCCGGGACGCGCAGGAGAGATAACGATGACGCCTTCGAGGCCGCTGCGTGCCGCCGGCGAAGGCGTCGGTTCCGCGAGCGCGACAGAGCAAAAAATGCCCAACCCGACGACGCTCGCCGCGAAGCAATTAATCTTGTTCATCGGCGAATCTAACATTTCCCCGTTATCACGAAATATCCTCGACACCAATCCGCGGTCTCAATAAAAATGCCATCCGGCCCGCACGTCGCGGCAAATTCGCTCGCAACCCCATCCTTCCCCAAGCGCACACCATGAAACGAATCTACCGATCGTTGTCGAACCGGAAGTGGTTCCTTTTTCTGAGCGCGGTTCCGCTCGTATTTCTAATCGCTGGGGTCGGGATAGCCAACACCGCGGCTGAATCGCGGGAAGCAGTCACAGCGACTTTGACTCCGAGCGGCGCACCCTCACAGAACATTAATCTCTCGACCAGAATGCGGGTCCAGACCGGTGATAACGTCGGCATCGGCGGCTTCATTATCACGGGAGGCAACAAGCATGTTATCCTTCGGGCGATCGGCCCCTCCCTGACCCAGTTCGGCCTCACGGACGTGCTGGCGGATCCCATCCTCGAGCTGCATGGGCCGAGCGGATTTACGACGGTTATCAATGACAACTGGAGAGATACCCAGAATCCCCCCTTTGTGCTGCGGCCCACCAACGACCTCGAATCACTCATCGAGGCAAATCTGGTGCCGGGAAGCTATACCGCAATCATCCGGGGCAAGAACAACGGCACGGGCGTCGGCCTCGTTGAAGTCTATGACATCAGTCAGGGAATTATCTCGAAGCTGGGGAACATCAGCACGCGCGCCTTTGTTAGCACCGGCAACAATATTGTGATCGCCGGATTCACGCTCGGCAACAGCGGTGGCGATGGGGATATTATCGTCCGTGGGCTGGGACCAAGCTTGAGCCCATTTGGCTTGTCTCCCGTGCTGGCTGATCCAACCCTTGAGGTTCGCAACGCCAATGGAGCGCTGCTGATTTCGGATAACGATTGGCAGGATAACGCGGCCCAGGCAGCGGAGATAAGTGCAGCTGGATTGGCGCCGAGCAACGCGAAAGAGGCGGCCATCGCCGTGTCGCTGCCGCCGGACGCCTACACCGCGTTGCTGGCAGGATTCGGGAACACGACTGGAATCGGCATCATCGAAGTGTATGACCGCAACGCGGCGCCCGCGCCGACGCCAACTCCGACCGCGACACCGACACCGACGCCGGGGGGTTCGGCTACACCAACTCCCGCTCCCACCTCGACTCCTGTTCCCACAGCTACCGCGACTGCGACAGCCACCGCAATGGCAACGGCAACGGCGACCCCAATGCCCACCGCCACAGCCACTGCCACCCCTGTTCCCACGGCGACGCCCGTTCCTACCCCGACTCCTCCTCCCACACCTACACCGGATCCGGGCCTACAATGCACCCAGAATTTCGATGGAGTTACCGCCCCGGCGCTGCCGCCGGGCTGGACAGCGAGTAATCAAGGCGATCCGCCGGATAACGGGATCAAGTGGATAACCACGGCGAGCGTGCCGGACACGGCGCCTAATGATGCCTTTGTCGACGACCAGAACGGAGTGAGCGACAAATATCTGATCTCGACCAGCATCGTGGTGGGCTCCGCCGGTCCGCAGCTGACTTTCCGCAACAGCTTCAACACGGAGATGAGCAGCGGGGTGTTCTGGGATGGAGGAGTGCTGGAGGTGTCCTCGCCTAATATCAATGGGGGCGCCTTCACCGACATCATCGATCCCGCGGTTGGGGGGAGCTTTGCCTCCGGAGGTTACACTGGAGAGATTGACGTCACGGCGAGCAACCCGCTGGCGGGACGGTTGGCCTGGAGCGGCAATTCGGCTGGATACATCACCACGGTGGCAAACCTGGGACAGAACATGAATGGACAAACCATCAAGCTGCGCTGGCGGATGGGGTCGGATATTTTCGTGGCGGCGCCGGGATGGCGCATCGACACGCTCGTCGTCATCGGCGCGTCCTGTTCCACGGTCTCACCCACGCCTACGCCTGCTCCGACGGCCACGCCCTCGGTCACACCGACTCCTGTTCCGACTGCCACGCCCTCGGTTACACCGACGCCTGTTCCCACAGCCACGCCGACACCGACTCCTGTTGCCACGCCTACGCCCACACCGGATCCGGGCGTGCAATGCACCCAGAATTTCGATGGAGTGACGGCGCCGGCGCTGCCGCCGGGCTGGACAGCGAGCAATCAAGGCGCTCCGCCGGATAACGGGGTCAAGTGGAAGACCGTGGCAACGGTTCCCGACACGGCGCCTAACGACGCCTTTGTCGACGACCAGAACGGAGTGAGTGACAAGTATCTGATCTCGCGCAGCATCGTGGTGAGCTCAGCCAGTGCGCAGCTGACTTTCCGCAACAACTTCAACACAGAGATGAGCAGCGGGGTGTTCTGGGATGGAGGAGTGCTGGAGGTGTCCTCGCCTAATATCAATGGGGGCGCCTTCACCGACATCACCGATCCCGCGGTTGGGGGAAGCTTTGCCTCCGGAGGTTATACTGGAGAGATTGACACCACCGCGAGCAACCCGCTGGCGGGACGGTTGGCCTGGAGCGGCAATTCGGCTGGATACATCACCACGGTGGCAAACCTGGGACCGAACGTGAACGGACAAACCATCACGCTGCGCTGGCGGATGGGGACGGATCTGTTCACGGCGGCGCCGGGATGGCGTGTCGACACACTCGTCTTCACCAGTGCGACATGTCCGTAGGACGAGAACCGACTAGCTCCGCGTCCCAACCTTCGCGCTTCGAGGCAAGTCTTGCAGCGTCGCGGGAGCTGCCGGCCCGTTTCTTGACAAAGCCGTCAAAAAAATTTCATACCGGCATCATTCCCGCTCCGGTGGTCTGTCTCCCGCATTCCAAATCAATGGGCAAATATCCTAGACACTTTTCCAGATTCGATTAAGGAGATCGCTTTCCATGCTGCGCTTTAGGTTCGCCCTCGCTTTCGCTTTCGTTTCCATCTCGGTAATTTTCTTCGCCTGGAGCCTGGCGCCACAAGCGGGCGCGGCGAGCAAGGACGACAATCGAGTCGTCGGGGCGGCCAGGACGGTCGCCCTCCCGAAAATCATGCCGGCGTCGTTCGATGGAGACGTCCGCAATCTGCCTCCGGTTAAGATAAATTTTGCGCAACGGGAGATTGATTTTGAGGAGGAGCTAAAATACCCGGAGACGCCAGTCGGAGTTCCGAACAAAGCCGAGGCCAAGCCGCCTCTCGGCCCGATTCTCATGGCGCCGATGCCTGCGCCGATCCAAAACTTTTTCGGCTTGTCGAGATTGGACAGCGTCACCGGCGGGACCGCCGGGGCCGGGTTTCCGCCGGATACGAACGGCGACGTCGGGCCGAACCATTACATCCAATCGGTCAACGACGCTTACGCCATCTACGACAAAGCCACCGGCGCCCGTTTGGCGGCGTTCACCGAGAATTCACTTTTCTCGGGAGGCCCCACCGGGACCCTCTGCGACACCAATTCATTCGGTGATCCCGTCGTAATTTACGACGAGATCGCGGACCGCTGGATCCTGACCAACTTCGCTTTTGTCGCCAACGGGGCCACCGGGCTCTGGAATCCCCCTCTGTATCAATGCTTCGCGGCATCGAAAACCTCCAACCCGGTTACCGGCGGTTGGTGGCTTTATGCGGTGCAGATGGACACGGGAGTAGTTCCCGCCAACACGCTGCCGGACTACGGCAAGTTTGGGAGCTGGAACGACGGCTGTTTATATATGGGAGCCAACGGCTTCAGCGGGGCCACCGGCACCTACGTCGGCAATATCTTTGCCTCGTTCAACAAGAATAATATGTACAATGGGCAAGCCCTCACTTCCTCCGTGGGCTTCACTGCGAACGGGCCATTCTCTTTGTTTCCGGCCGATTTATTGGGGAAACAGCCCGGCCAGTTACCGGCGGCGGGGACCCCGGCCTATTTCGTTACGAATTCCTCGACCACCGCTTTTTCAGTCAGAAAGTTTACCCCGGGCGCGAACTGTGGGGGCGGCGGGTCGATGAGCGCGGGCACTACGGTCACCCATGCCTCGGGTCCGACCCCTGGCACTAACATAGTCACGCAACCAAACGACGCGGGCTCGGCTCACAATCTCGACAGCCTGGGCGATCGCATTATGCAAAAGGTGCAGTATCGCAAGGTCGGCGCCGCGGAATCACTTTGGGTGGTCCACACCGTCCGGCCGACCGGCGCTCCCACCGCGCCGCAATGGGCCCAGATCAACGTAACCGGCGGGACGATCGTCACGACTCCGGTTCAGCAAGGAATCCACGCGCCGGACGCGACTTTGTTTCGCTGGATGGGTGGCCTCGCCGTGGACAAGGACGGCAACATGGCCATGGGCTACAGCACATCGAACGCGACTGCCCCGAATTTTCCGAGCATTGCCTACGCCGGAAGACTGGTGGGCGATCCGCTCAATACCCTGCCGCAGACCGAGACACAGCTGGTGGCCGGCGGCGGCTCGCAGCTCTTCAATTGTGGCGGCGCCGCCTGCCATCGCTGGGGCGATTATTCTTCGCTCAGCGTGGATCCTTCCGATGATTGCACCTTCTGGTTCACGTCGCAGTACTACGATACCCAGGCGCAAGCCGATGCGGCCAATTGGCGAACGCGAATAGGCTCATTCAAGTTCCCAACTTGTATCGCGGGTGGAACCCCGACTCCCACGCCTACGCCAACTCCGACGGCAACACCGACCGCTACTCCAACAGCCACTCCAACCGCGACACCGACCCCGACGGCAACCGCGACCCCGACGCCGGCAACTCCCACCCCGACGCCGACCGCGACTCCCACTGCGACACCAACGGCAACTCCCGCCCCGACGCCGACCGCCACTCCGACTGCGACGCCAACCGCGACTCCCACTGCGACACCAACGGCAACCCCCACCCCGACGCCGACCGCCACTCCAACTGCGACGCCAACCGCAACACCCACCCCGACGCCGACCGCCACTCCAACTGCGACACCAACCGCAACGCCAACCCCGACGCCGACCGCCACTCCGACTGCGACGCCAACCGCAACGCCCACCCCGACGCCAACCGCTACTCCAACCGCAACACCAGCAACGCCGACGCCGACCGCCACTCCCACGCCGACGCCAACGCCGGCGACACCGACTCCAACACCGGCAACACCGACGCCGACTCCGGCTACCCCGACTCCGACACCAGCTACGCCAACTCCAACTCCGGCTACACCAACTCCGACTCCGGCAACACCGACGCCGACGCCAGCGACACCGACTCCGACACCAGCTACGCCAACTCCGACACCCGCAACACCGACGCCGACCCCGGCTACCCCGACTCCGACACCAGCTACGCCAACTCCGACACCGACTACACCAACTCCAACACCGGCAACACCGACCCCGACACCGGCACCGCTTACACCGACGCCGACACCAAATCCCACCGCGACTTCAACGCCGACCCCGAATCCGACCGCTTCACCAACCGCGACGCCGTCACCGACGGCGATACCGGTTCAGCCCCTTAACATCTCAACCCGGCTTCGGGTGGAGACCGGCGACCTGGTCATGATTGGCGGGTTCATCATCCACGGAAATACAGGGAAGCCCGTTATCCTGCGGGGAATGGGACCGTCTCTGGCGAACGCCGGCATTCCTCCCGGCACGGTGCTCAATGATCCCGTTTTGGAATTGCGCGGGGCTGACGGGTCGTTGATCACGTCTAACGACAATTGGAAAGACAGCCCGCAACGAGGCCAGATCGAGGGCAGCGTCTTCCAACCGGGTGACGATCGCGAGGCCGTGATCGTGGCGACCCTCCCCCCGGGCGCCTACACGGCCATCCTCGTCGGGAAGGGCCAGACTACCGGCGTGGGCCTGGTGGAAATTTACGACAATAACCAGGCCGCAGATTCTCAACTGTCCAATATCAGCACTCGCGGTTTCGTCCAGACCGGCAACAACGTGATGATCGGCGGGTTTATTTTGGGCGGGAACCCGAACAACACGCGAGTGGTCTTGCGAGGCATTGGTCCCTCGCTCGCTCAATTCGGGCTCAGTCCCGTCTTGGCCGATCCCACCCTGGAATTGCACGATAGTAATGGGACAACTCTCGTCGCGAACGACGATTGGCTGAGCGATCCGGTTTCCGCCGCGCAACTGACCGCTGCCGGCCTCGGTCTCTCAGATCCGAAAGAGTCGGGCATCTTCACCTCGCTGCCGCCAGGCGCTTTCACTGCGATCCTGGCCGGAAAGAACGGCAACATCGGCATCGGCCTGGTCGAATTGTACGACCTCAGGTAAGGACGTCGCGCGGCCGCGGCGGTGAATGCCTTCTCGCGCTGAGCGCCCGAGAGTGCGCCGATTTGGTCTCGTCGCGCGTGCCTCGCGCGTGAGCCGGCCATCGAACGTCAGGATTTTCCGCCAAAAGATTTGTAAAAAAATTTTTACGCCAACGAAAAATTAATCTTGCCGCATTTGTGTCCGATCTCTAAAACGGACAAACGCTGCCAAAGGTGAGGTCGATGGCATCAGGCCAGGAATCTCTCCTTGGAGCCAATCACGCAATCTACATCGAGGAAAATAATGAAAAAGAAACCCGCCTCTAAATCAGCCTTTTTTACTCTTCGCGTCTTGTTCGGCTTTGGTGTTTTTTCCACAGCCCTTTTCCTGGCGTTGTTCGCGCTTGCGCGGCCCGACAGCCCGGTCAAGAGCGTGACCAAACCGGAGCTTCAGGTCGCCCAATCCAGCCAAGCGATTGAGGCCATGGAGTCCGCGATCTCCCCAGAAGAGGCGGCGATGCTGAATCAAGCCGCTCTGGAGGCGGCGGCGCAGCCTCCGCAGCCGAGAGTGCCTGGCGCGACGTTCGTGGTGAATACCACAAACGACACCGTGGACGTGAACCCCGGCGATGGAACGTGCGCCGATTCGAGCGCCCAATGTTCGTTTCGCGCCGCCCTCATGGAAGCAAACGCCCTGGCGGGGGACGACATCATCACCTTGGGCGCTGTGCCGTATACGCAGACCCTGGTGGCGGCGAACGAAGACGCTAACGCCGGCGGCGACTGGGACATCGCGAGCAATATCACGATCAACGGCGTGTCTGCTGCCACGACGATTTTGCAGGCCAATGTTGCTGCGGGGGCCGCGACCGAACGCGTCCTCAATATCCGTTCCGGCACGGTTATCATCAATAATTGCACTATTCGGAACGGGAGATTTACCGGCGTCATGGCTGCAAATACGCGTGGCGCGGGTATTGAAAACCTCGGCACCCTTACCCTGAACAATTGTATCGTTCGGGATAACCAGCTGAATTCCACGTCTGGCAACTCGATTGGCGCCGGTATTCATAATGCCGGTCCTGCCCTGACCCTGACCAACACGACCGTCACGGCTAACTCCAATGTCCGGGTGAGCGGCGGCAGTGTGTTCGGCGGCGGTATTGACTCAATCGTGGCCGCGACCCTCACTTTCACCAACAGCAGCATTAACGGGAACAGCGCCACCAGCCAGGCAGGCGGGTTTGGTTTTGGCGCCGGTCTTTACCTGGAAAATGTTTTCAACGTCGTTGCCAATAACACCGCCTTTGACAGCAATATCGGCTCGGGCACGAGTGGCAGTAATGGAAACGGCGTCCGTGCCTTATCGGCGGTCGGGGCGGCTACCTTTAGCGCGACAAACTGCACCTTTAATACCAATTCGGGCAATGTCGCGGGCGGCGGCGCCCATCAAGGACAGGGGATTCAATTCTTCACCGTCACTACCGTCGCGGCCACTCTGACGGCTACCCTCGACACCGTTACCATGAACGGCAACGTGGGAAATAGCGTTGGCTCCGGAATTAATGCCACAGCGAATGGCGGGCAGTTAACCGTGAATATTCTGAACAGCACGATCTCCAACAATACAGGAGCGACTAATGGCGGCGGCATTGCTCTCTCGAACACCCTCTCGACCCTGACTTCGCCAATTACGCTCAATGTGACCAACAGCACGCTCAGCGGTAACGCTGCTACGGGCAACGGTGGCGGTCTTTTTGTCGAACAGCCCACGGCCGGGGTGATTGCCGCGAACCTTAATTTCGTCACGGTTGATAACAATACTGCGACCACAGCCGGCGGCGGTCTTTTCCGCTCCACGGCGGGCACTATCAACATCAAGAACACGATCGTGGCCGATAACACGGCCGGCGCGGGTCCCGATATTTCCGGCACCATCACTTCGCAGAATTACAATCACATCGAGAATCCAACCGGCGGCACCTTCGTCCCGATGGCCAATGACGTTATCGCGGGCGATCCCGCTCTCGGGGCGTTGGCCAACAACGGCGGCCCGACTCTTACCCATCTTCCCGGGGGAGGAAGCCTTGTTCTAAATACAATCCCAAATGGAACGAACGACTGCGGCTCGCCGATCAACCGGGATCAACGCGGAGCAGCGTTTGTGCGTCCCGTGGCGGCTGCTTGCGAAAAAGGTTCCGTGGAAGTTCAAGGAGGCGCGACACCGACGCCAACCGCGACAGCTACGGCGACGGCAACGGCGACGGGAACACCTGGACCGTCTGCGTCGCCGACGGCGACCGCCACACCTTGTTCCGGCGGTCTTACTACCTTTACGAACGCGACGCCCATCGTAATTAATGACGCCTCCACGGCTACGCCTTATCCATCGAGCGTCACGGTTGCAGGCCTGGGCACGATCCCGGCGACAGCGGGAAGTGTGCAGGTAACGATCAATGGCTTTAGCCACACCTTCCCCGATGACGTGGGAATCGTGCTGGTCGGACCTACCGGCGCGGCGCTCCTCATTCAGGACGGGGCCGGAGACGATCCGGACATGGTGAATGTGACCTACACCTTGAGCGATACGGGCGCGACCAACCTACCGGGCACGACCGCGTGGGGACCGGGAACGTATCTACCGACCTCCTATTTCACGGGAGACAGCTTCCCTGCGCCTGGACCTGGAACGGCCTACAACACGCCGGGACCGGTAGCCGGAGGGACCGCGACCTTCGCCTCGACCTTCGCGGGGACCAATCCCAACGGGACGTGGAACCTGTATGTGGTGGACTTTGTGGGTGGCGACTCAGGGACCATCGCAGGTGGATGGACTTTGTCGCTGGCAGGACCGTGCGTGACACCGAGCCCAACTGCTACGGGAACGCCTGGACCGTCGACGACGCCAACAGCGACCGCGACCGCAACTCCTACCGGCACACCGGGAGGTAGTTGCACGGTCATGGGAAGTCTCGCCTCCGGTGATCAAACTGAGGCTGCGCGACTCTTCCGCGCTGATCCTCCGAGCACCTGTGCGGCGCCACATGCATTCCCAGGACCCAGTGGAACCGGTCCATTCTTTTTTGACACGATCCCGTTCGTGAACACGACTGCGTCAGCTCAATGCGTAACGATAACTGTCGATACGGCTTGTCAGGGAACTCCTTTCATTCACGCGTCGGCTTATCTGAACAGCTTTGATCCGAACAGCCTCGGCACGAATTATCTGGCCGATATTGGCGCCAGCCAGGACGCGACGACAAACCCGAAGAGCTTCTCCTTTACCCTGCCCGCTGGCCAGACGGTGGTGGTTGTGGTTAACGCAGTCACGGCCGGTGCCGCCGGGGCTTGCCCAGGCTACACCGTGACAGCCTCAGGAATACCGTGTGGTGGTGGAAGCCCGACACCGACTGCGACCGGAACACCTGGACCATCCGTCACGCCGACCGCTACACCGACTCCGACACCTGGATGCACGCCGTTCAGCTTCGCGGGGACCGGGGTGGGAGCGATTCCGGATGGAGGCAGTGGAACGCCGCCCGTCTTCACGACACCGCTGGTGATCAGCTTCGCGGTTTCGGGCCGGACTGCTCCGCTGACCGCGGTCGCAGTGGACCTGACTCTGACCCACAGCTTCGTGGGTGACCTGGACATGATCCTGACTTCGCCCGGAGGCACATCGAGCCTGGTGACAGTGAGCCGGATCGGAGTAACCAGCGCGGGCTCGTTTGGCGACAGCTCCAACTACGCCGGGTTGTATAACTTCACCGATGCCGCGGCTGGAATGAATATCTGGACAGTGGGGACAGCGGCAGCGTGCGGAGACACCTGCGCAATAACGGTGGGAGATTACCGGACGACGCAGGCCGGAGCCACCGGGCAGACTAATCCGCCACCGGTGACCTCGCTCAACACGACGTTTGGCGGGCTGACCACAGCGCAGATCAACGGAACGTGGACGCTGACGATTCGCGACGGCGCCGCCGTTGATACAGGAAGTGTGACCGCGGCGAACCTGAAATTGAGTCAGGCTTGCCCGACACCGACTCCAACGGCCACACCGGTAATGACGGCAACGCCGACGGCGACGGCGACGGTACCGCCACCGACTCCGACTGCGACAGCGACCGGAACGGGCACCCCTGGGCCATCCCCAACGACAACACCTGTGCCGTCCGCAACCGCCACACCGACTCCGAGCGGCGCAGCCTCACAGGCCGTCAATCTCTCGACGAGAATGCTGGTCCAGACTGGCGATAGCGTCGGCATTGGTGGGTTTATCATAACCGGAAGCGGGGCCAAGCATGTGCTGCTCCGGGCCCTTGGGCCATCGCTGACACGGTTCGGCATTCCGAATGCGATGGCGAATCCAACTCTGGAATTGCACGGACCAAGTGGCTTCACCACGGTGATCAACGACAACTGGAGAGATACCCAGGAGGCTGCGATTGCGGCTACGGGCCTTCCGCCAACTGACGACCTCGAGTCGGCCATTGACGCCACCCTGATGCCGGGAAGCTACACCGGGATTGTGCGGGGCAAGAACAACACCACGGGAGTGGCGCTCTTCGAAGTCTACGACATCAGTCAGGGAACTAGCGCGAAGCTGGCCAATATCAGCACGCGCGCCTTTGTTAGCACGGGTGGCAATATCGTCATCGCGGGCTTCATGCTGGGAAGCAACAACGGCGATGGAAATGTCATCATCCGCGGTCTGGGACCAAGCCTGGCAGCCTTTGGAGTTAATCCGGCGCTGGCCAACCCAACCCTCGAACTGCGCGATGCCAATGGAGCGCTGCTGATCTCAAACAACGATTGGCAGGATAACGCGGCGCAAGCGGCGCTGATCACCGCGGCCGGATTGGCCCCGACCAATACGAAGGAGTCAGCGATCGCCGCGACCTTGCCGCCGGATGCCTACACAGCGTTGCTGGCCGGACTGGGTAACACCACTGGGATCGGCATGGTTGAAGTGTATGACCGCAACGCGGCGCCTGGGCCGACACCCGGTCCGACACCGACTCCTGGCCCGACCACACCGACACCAACTCCTGGCCCGACCACACCGACACCGACTCCTGGCCCGACCACACCGACACCAACTCCAGTGCCCACGGCTACGCCGACCCCGGCGCCTCCGTGCGTGGAGAGCTTCGATGGCGTGACGGCACCGGCTCTGCCGGCAGGCTGGACAGCGACCAATCAGGGTGATCCGCCGGATAACGGGGTGAAGTGGATCACGGTGACCAGCGTCTCGGACACGCCGCCGAACAACGCCTTTGTCGACGACCAGAACGGGGTGACGGACAAGTATCTTGTGTCGCGCAACATCATCGTGAGCTCGGCCAGTGCGCAGTTGACCTTCCGCAACAACTTCAACACGGAATTCAGCAGCGGGACGTATTGGGATGGAGGGGTGTTGGAAGTATCCTCGCCCAACATC